>NZ_JAYGHD010000455.1:0-6248 GCF_034932245.1 Nostoc sp. UHCC 0251 | reverse complement strand
GGCATAACACACCCTACTGAAATATTTTCAGAAATCAAATATGATTCCTATAGCAGTCCTAAATCATTCGTGCGTGAAAATTATATCTCTCTTTCTTCTTTCTTGTCTTTGCGTCCTACCCTGCGGGAAGCAGATCCGTTTCTATGCGGTTCGTTTCCTAATCTATATTTTTCACAGCCCTGCATTTACTTCTCTTGAGCCTACCGCTTGATGCTTCAAACTCCCAAAAAGTAGCTTGGTTCAATTGTGTTAACATCAACCAAGAAAAGATGCAGAAATGGGCAGAACACACTCCCATGAATTATCTACATAAATTTCATCTAGTCGAGGCAGAAAAAGCGCGAGTCTTAGGGCAATTTTTTGAGGCTGAAGAGTTTTACGAGCGAGCGATGTCTACGACGGGCTACGCCTACGCGGGGGCTGCTGAAAATGAGTTGATCCAGCAAGAAGCACTCGCCTATGAATTAGCGGCTAAACATTATCTGGCGCGAGGGCGGTCAAAAATTGCTCAAACTTACATTAAAGAGGCGCACTATTGCTACGATCGCTGGGGCGCAACCGCTAAAGTTAAAGATTTAGAAAAACGCTATCCACAACTCCTCAACACCAACCTAGTTCGACAATCAAATTCAATCGTGACCGATGAAACGATCCCGACTGCGGCGATGAAAGCGGCTCAAGCCATCTCAGAAATGATCCATCTCGATCAATTAACTGCAACGTTGATGCAGGTGGTGATAGAAAATGCCGGAGCCGAAACTGGCGCTCTGGTTCTCCTGGAAGATGATCGGCTCACTGTTGTGGCTCAATGCAGTGGGAGTAGACAGTGTAACCTAGAAAAGATCGCTGTTGCTGGCTGTGCAACAATTCCTGTCTCCGTCATCCAATCAGTAGAACGCACATCTGAAACTCTGGTGTTTGATGATGCAATCAGCGAACCATCTTTTTTGACTGATCGGTATATTCAAAACCAACAAACGCGATCGCTCCTGTGTATGCCCATTCTCAAGCAAAATCAGCTGATTGGCATACTTTATCTGGAGAACAATCTCAGTACCGGAGTGTTTACCAGCGATCGCTTACAAGTCCTTAAACTGTTGATGGCTCAGGCAGCAATTTCACTGGAAAATGTTCGGTTATATGAACGGTTATCGGATTATTCCGAAACACTGGAAAGGAAGGTAGAAGAGCAAACTCAAGCTTTGCAGCAGGAGATCGCGGAACGTCAACAAACCGAAGCCGCATTGAGACAAAGTGAAGCAAATTATCGCAACCTGCTACAAACCGCGAATTCCGTTATCATTCGCTATGATCCGCAAGGACGGATTCGCTACATCAACGATTATGGGGTAAAACTTCTTGGCTATGAAGAACATCAGATTTTAGGGCGGAGCTTATTTGAAACCATCATTCCAGAAGCCGAACTTTCTGGACGCGATGTGAGACCCTTTGTCCATGATTTACTTCGTAATCCTCAATCGTACCCGCAAGGCGAGGGTGAAAACCTGTGTCGAGACGGTCGGCGAGTTTGGGTTGTTTGGTCAAATCAAGCTATCTTCAATGAACAAGGAGATGTCGTTGAAATCTTATCGGTTGGCAATGACACCACCCAGCGTAGACAAGCAGAAGAGGCATTACAACGCAGTGAAGCCAAGTTCCGAACTATTTTTGAAAACTCACAGGTTGGTATCTACCGAACCCGCACCTATGATGGCTTAATTCTCAATGCCAATCAACGCTTTGCCGATCTGTTTGGTTTTGATTCACCCCAAGAGATGATTGGGATTGAACACACTATAGGCTATTGGGTCAATCCCAGCGATCGCCAACAAGGCATTGAGGTGATGAAGCGGGATGGGGAAGTGCGAAGCTATGAAGCACAGATGCGAAAACGAGATGGGACAGTATTTTGGGGACTTTTCTCTTCTTATTTGAATGCAGCCGATGACTACATCGAAGGGGTGATTGCAGATATTAGCGATGTCTACGACGAGCTTCGCTTACGCAAACAGGCAGAAGTAGCATTGCAAGCCTCTGAAGCAGAGCTACGGGCGCTCTTTTCAGCCATTCCCGATCCGCTATGTGTTTTCAATGCTAAAGGGCAAGTGATCGGCGCAATCAAAGGAAATCCGTCATATGGAGAGTTGCATAGGGAGGAGTATATTGGTAAAACACTGCATCAACTCTATGCTACGGAACAAGCTGATGAATTCCTGAGTTACATTCAGCAGGTGCTGAGAACCCAACAAGTACTCACAGTTGAATACAGCCAGTGGATAGCTGAACGAGAAATCTGGTTTTCAGCGCGCATTGCACCGATTCGGCACGAGCAGGTCATTTGGATAGCGCGAGATATTACACTGCAAAAGCAAGCAGAAGCAGCCTCAATTTTGGAAGAACGCAACCGCATGGCACGTGAAATTCACGACACACTCGCTCAGGCGTTTACAGGCATTCTGGCTCAGGTGGGAGCGGCAAAACAGGTGCTAACGGATGATTTAGAAGCAACTGAGGCACACCTAGACCTGATCAAAGAATTGGCGCGAACTGGACTGGTTGAAGCGCGGCGATCGGTAGTAGCGCTCCGTCCTCAGCTTTTGGAGGAAGGCAGTCTACAGAGCGCTCTACATCGTCTCGTCGCTCAACTCAGAACTGCCGCAATGGATACCACTTTATATTATGAGATTGAGGGTGCAGTATATTCTCTGCCGACTGAAGTCGAGAGTAACCTACTGCGGATTGGGCAGGAAGCCTTAACCAATGCGATTCGACACGCCAATGCTGATGAAATTCGAGTGAAGCTAATCTACGATCGCGATCAGTTTTGCTTGCGCGTGAGAGACAATGGACAGGGCTTTGGAGTTGGGAGTATTCCAGCCTCTGAGGGTTTTGGCTTACTAGGCATGAGCGAACGGGCAGAGCGCATCGGCGCACAACTCACGATTCGGAGTCAACCTGGAGAAGGAACAGAGATGATTGTTACCGTCGATCGGGAGGCATCACAATGAGCCAAGCCATTCGGGTTCTCATTGCAGACGATCATGCTATTTTTCGGCAAGGATTAGCCACGATTATTAACCGTGACCCAGATATGCAGGTGATTGCCCAAGCCGAAAATGGGAAACAAGCGATCGCTCTATTTGGGGAACACCAACCGGATGTCACGCTCATGGATCTCCGAATGCCTGAAGTGGAAGGAGTTGCCGCCATCGGTGCAATTTGTGCTACTGCTAAATCTGCTCGGATTATTGTACTGACCACGTATGATAGTGACGAAGATATTTATCGAGGATTGCGGCGCAAAAGGATATCTGTTGAAAGAAACTGAACCTGACGAGCTTCTGAATGCTATTCGTACCGTTCATCGGGGTCAGAAGTATATTCCGCCTGATGTAGGAGCAAAGTTGGTACAGCGCCTAAGCAATCCAGAACTGAGTGAAAGAGAACTAGAAGTACTCGGCTCACTGGCGCAGGGAATGAGCAATGCCGATATTGCAGCTGCTTTAAGTATTGGTGAAGGCACTGTCAAATCTCATGTCAATCGGATTTTGAATCCCTGAGTGCCTTTGGTGTGCGCCGAGTTTCGAGACGCTGGCTGCTCATCGCGATCGGAGTCGGACTGGTTGCCTTCGTACTTAAGGGATTGGCAGTTCTGGGCTGGATTCAGATCACCGGGAACACCAACAATGTTCAGGGTGTGTACGCAGAGGGCGGCAGCGGCGGAGTACTATCCCTGGTTTTAGCCACGTTGTTCCTCGGAATCGTCACGCCTCTTGGTGAGGAGTTGCTCTTTCGGGGTGTCGTCGCTAACGCGCTGCTGCGCTACAATTCGTTCATCGGGGTCGTAGGTAGCACCGTGATCTTTGCCCTTGGTCACGGCATCAACATCGTCTTTCCCGCAGCCGTAGTCGCTGGTCTCGCCACTGCCGAGGTCTTACGCCGCAGCGGCTCGGTCTGGACTGCTGTCATTGTTCACGTCGTTTTCAACTTGCCCACAATTCCGGTGATGGTAGCTGCTGGCATGGGCTGATAGGACGGATCATCTGGAGGTTAAACCAATGGCAATTCTGAAACAATTTGGGATTTTATTTGTATTGGGCAGTGTGGGAATTTTGATGTACACGATCGCGTCTATTCCTTTAGTCGAGCAACAGTTAGCGAAACTGTCTCCAGAAATACTGGAAAAAGTGCCGCCATTGTGGATTTTAATGCTTCTGCAAGGACTACAGTATTCAATTCTACTGGCAATCAGCATTCTGGTCGGAATTGGTTGTGCCTATCGTGTTGGATTAGGCTCCCATTTGATTGATCATTGGGTGTTTCACACCGCTAAGTCTCCATCTTTTGCCGTTGAGATGAAGTGGAGCTTGGGTGTGGGTGCAGCGGCGGCGATTGTTCTCTTGTTGCTCGATCAGTTGATGCAACCTGTCCTACCTGAAGCGCTACGGGCAGCCAATAATACAGAGCCAAGTTGGTTGAATTTGCTCACAGCAATGTTCTATGGCGGCATCACTGAGGAAATTTTGATGCGCTGGGGTTTAATGTCGCTGCTTGTTTGGATCGCGTGGAAAGGGCTAAAACAAGGCGTTACGTTGCCAAGTCAAGGGATTTACCAGGGTGCGATCGTTTTAGCCGCGTTGGTATTTGGACTACTACACCTGCCAGCGACTGCCGCGATCGTTCCCCTCACTCCAGTTGTGATTATTCGGGCGTTGTTACTGAATGGGATTGTGGGGATTGCGTTTGGCTGGCTCTTTTGGCAATATTCGCTAGAAGCTGCAATGTTAGCCCATATCAGCTTTCATGCTTTTGCCTCTGTTCTTAGCGGTTTACTGGCAAGGTTAGCTTAAGTTTTGGAATAGATATCGTAGGGCTAGCACTGCCCACAAAGCTTTACCGTGAAAGGTTTTAAAAATGGTGGGCGATGCCCACTACTTGAATTGATGCTCAACTCTACAGTTTTAAGGTGGTAAATCAAATGATTCAGTGCAAAGATTTTGCGCCTCGGATTACTGAACGGGGACCTTTCGGCGGAGCTTCCGATTACGAATCCTTCTCTGAGGTTGTGAGTGAGGTCAATCAGTGGATTGAAAATACAACGATACAGGTGATCAATGTTGAAACCGTTGTTTTACCAGATAGCTTGAAAAGCACAAGTGATGGTGTCTACGGCGTGACAGTCAGTAATGGGGTCTACCCAGTGATGATCAGCCAGGGCGTTACAGTCAATTGCTTTCAATGTGTGCGTGTGTGGTACAGAGAAGAATGGCGCTAAGATAACGGCAAACCCATTGTATATAAGGTTTTTGGGTGTGGGGTGTAAGTGAGTCAGAAATTTATTTGTATCCCCACTCATATTTACTTTTCTTGATTTTTCCCGAACCTGCAACCCAACACCCAACACCCAGCCCAGACGAGCTTTCAGCTTAATAAGCGTGCCATTCGGTACAGAGAATAAGCTTCACCGGAGAAGAAATAATGAAACGATTTACCTTGTTTACTTTCCTGTACCTCGCGCTCGGAGTTTGCCTGAGTGCGATCGCGCTTGGATACCCAAACCTGCCTTTGGGTCTTCAAAGAAGCTTGTTCAGCAGTGCAGGAGCCTCCTACCTTGTTTGTCTCTTCAGTACCTTCCCATTTTGGCGGGAGACGGCGATCCGCTTCTATCGCAGACGGAATTCTATGGTCATCGTACCCTGGTTGGTGGTTGGATTCACTATTGTTTGGATGATCTGGGAGGTTCAGAGTCAGAACTGGACGATGGAAGCCATTTTACGAGCGTTTTCGTGGCTATTAGTTGTCTTACTGCAAGCAGAACTCATTGTGATTACATGGCAAGTGAATTCTGAACATTAGTGTCTAAATCGGATGATGCCGAAACAAACTCGTTTCAGCAACGCGAGATAGAGTCAAACGTACTACACAAGGAACACCATGAATAAGCCCCAGTTTTTTGTCACCCCTGGTTATGGGGAACGCCTGCTGAATGAATTGCATTACTGGACTTATGAGAGTTATTCTTAAATATTCTGATATTTTTTCTTTAAATACCTTACGTATTTCAGGATTCTGTTTATCCTCTAGGCTATACTTTGCCCAAAGGTAAACGTACTTTTTTCGCTCTAATATTCTCCTAACTTGAGAGCCACTTAATTTAATTCCTGTTTGCTCTTCCATATAAGTTGCTAGTCTTTCAGAATAAATCAGTCGGGGATTCAGACCGGCGCAGGATTAAAAACCACCAAATC
>NZ_JAYGHD010000454.1:0-6374 GCF_034932245.1 Nostoc sp. UHCC 0251 | reverse complement strand
ACGTCTCTACAAGGGTTTCAGGTAACGCATAATTAATTTCTGGAGATGTCTATTAACTTCTTTGTTGTATGGCTGCACTACTAGAGTGACGTTTGCGCTTGAGTGCTGCAAATAAAGTTACAACAGCACCGAACGACAAAATAGGAACGCCTGAAGTTGGTTCAGCGACAGAAACAGATGAGATTGGCGTCAAGAGGACGGCGCGTAATTCACCATTAACTGCACCACGACCAGCAATTTGCCCATTATTGTTAATCGCAGATGCTGCTGTCAAGGTAAAGCCAGCGTCTGAACCAGGAGCAATCAGATCGTTTAAGTCGTATAGAGTATTATCGCTATAAAGAAAAGCTCGCAAACCATTGCCATCTGCTGCAAAAAAGTTATTGTTACTGCCAGAAAACCCGACTACTTGACCTAAATTATTAATCCCCACAGCAACACTGAACAAATCTGTAGGACGTAACCTACCGAGGTCTTGGAGTCCTGTACTGGAATTGTACAGAAAAGCTCGACCATCATCTACTCCAGTGAGTCCCGAAGTACCAACTACTTGTCCTAAGTTATTAATATCCAGTGCTGAACTGTACTCGTCACTTGGTAAAGTTCCCAAATTAGTAGTTTGGCCGTTTTCGTACAGAAAAGCTGTGTTTGAATTAAGAATGCCTACTACTTGTCCTAAGTTATTTAAACTGTAGGCAACAGTACCAGGAGTTCCTATGCTGGTTGCTGTACCATCACTGTATACAAAAGGCCCAAGTTCGCTTGCTCCCCCTACTATTTGGGTGCGATCGTTAATGGCATAAGGAATAGCATCTTGGATAGCGAGGGGTTGGGTGATGCCATTGCTGTATAGAAAAGGGTTATTTCCAGTAAAGTTATTACTACTAACCGAATTACCAACTACTTGCCCCAAGTTATTGATACCAGTTACTGCAAGTTGATCATCACCAGGTAGCGGACTAATTTCTTGAAGTGAACCATTGCTGTAAAAAAAAGAACTCTCCAAAGAATTAATGGCCACCTCACCTGAGTCATTTATGTCTGTAGCGTAACTGTAGGCTTCTCCTGTAAGACTGCCTAAGTCAGTAACTGAGTATAGAGATATTGCCAATGCCGACTTGGATGCAGCAAGACTGATTGCGGTCAAGGTTATTGCTGTTATACAGGATTTCCACTTAAGTAAAAGCATCTTACTTTTCCGTGATTTCTATTCCCCTACCAAATTACCACTGAACAGTACGGTGGAAACCTGCTGTATCCGGGTAGTCGCTAAATACGCCATCAACACCTAAGCTAAAAAATAGTTCATATTCCCCTTGGGGATTTCCTTGAAAGTCTAGTGGCAAAAAGCAGTCTTCGTTGCGGAAAGTCCAGACATGAACCAGCAAACCAGCAGCATGAGCATCGATAACTAAAGATGTAGGCGATGTCTGGCCGCGTCTACGCAATTTACCACTGCTGTCTCTCGGAACCACTAAATTTTTATGAACGCCAACCGCCTGTGCATATTTAGCAATTTCTTCTAAACCTGATGCAGTGACTAAATCTGCATATGTGCGTTCATCGCCACTAACTATAAAATCATAAGGTTTACCACTGTTATTCAGCAATTGCACCAGAGGTAAATCTGTCTTTGTAGATAAATCTTGTAAATTACTCACTTCAAAAGACTGAATGAAAATAGGTGCATTAGCGCCCTGATAACCGTTGGCTGTCAAAGTTGTAAGTAGAGGTTCTTCTAGGGCTAACCCAATAGATTTAAAGTAAGTCGGGTGCTTAGTTTCTGGGTAAATACCGATCGCACGATTAATTTCGGCACTTTTAGCCTTAACTAAATCGATGATTTCTTGCAGCGTGGGGATTTCAAAGAGTCCATCATAAGCGGTATTTTGCGATCGCAGTTTCCCAATTCGCTCTTTGGCTCGTAGTGTTTTCAGTTCTGACAAGGTAAAATCTTCAGTAAACCAACCTATTTTTGATTCTCCATCAATTACTTTGGTGGTTTGCCGATGAGCAAATTCTGCATAGTTAGCAACGTCAGTAGTTTCCGAAATTTCGTTTTCGTGACGAGCAATTAAAACACCGTCTTTGGTAGAAACTAAATCAGGTTCAATATAATCGGCCCCTAGTGCGATCGCCAATTCATAAGCAGCTAAAGTATGTTCTGGACGATAGCCACTAGCGCCTCGGTGAGCAATAATAATTGGCGGCTTACGTGTAAAATTTTTAACCATAATTGCGTGCCATTTGTAATTTTGTAAGTTAAAAATTAAATATTAATTTAGGTGAGCAGATGACAAGTAGTAATATTGAGATTGTTTTCAGTTTTGATACAACTGGGAGTATGTACCCTTGCCTTACTCAAGTACGACGAAAAATCAAAAATACCGTTACCAGACTGATAGACGAAATTCCCTTAATTAAAATTGGGATTATTGCTCATGGTGACTATTGCGACGAAGGCTCAACTTATGTCACCAAAATATTTAACATATCCGGTGATGTTGATGCTATTTGTGATTTTGTGCAAAATGTCGAACCTACTGGTGGCGGAGATGCACCAGAATGTTACGAATTGGTATTACATGAATCCCAATCTTTATCTTGGTCAAAGTCAGCAACAAAATCACTGGTTTTAATTGGCGATGATATTCCCCATCCTCCAGCACACAATCCTAAAAAACTGAATTGGCGCAAAGAGTTAGATAAACTAGCTGAGGCAGAAATTACAGTTTACGGAGTTCAAGCACTCAATCGCCCTCATGCCACTCCTTTTTATCAAGAACTTGCAGAAAAGTCTGGCGGTTTTCATATCAATTTAGACCAGTTTTCCTATATTAGTGATTTGTTTTTAGCAGTTTGCTACCAACAATCTTCTAATGATCAGCTACAAGCTTATGAACAAGAAGTAATTGACCAAGGACGGATGAGCCGTGGGTTAAATAAAATATTTAACACCATGATGAACCGAGAAGCAACATCCTATTACGAATCGGCTGATTTACGGGCAGTTTCTCCGGGACGTTTTCAGATTTTAGAGGTTGAACAAGATATTTCCATTAAAGCGTTTGTATTGGAAAATGGTTTGAGTTTTAAAGTTGGGCGGGGTTTCTACGAATTTACAAAAACAGAAACTATCCAGGCTCAAAAAGAAATTATCTTAATGGATCGAGCAACGGGTGATTTATTTGAAGGAGGTGCTGCACGAGAAATGTTAGGTCTACCGATGGATGCAACGATTCGTATTAAACCGAGTAACCTAGAAAAGTATGTTGTGTTTGTCCAAAGTACCTCTGCTAATCGTAAACTGATTGGCAAAACTCGATTTTTATATGAAGTCGAAGATTGGGATCGCTAAATCCTAAAGACTACAAGTCGCAGCTACCCAAACAAAGCCTGCTCATGCAGGCTATTCTATTCGCTAGGTATTTTGTAATAAGTCTAATGACCCAGATTAAGCCTGAAGTAAAACGTATAGAAGAACTGCGCCAGTTATTGCAACAAGCAAGCTTTGCTTATTACGTTCTAGATACTCCAATTATGGAGGATTCAGTATATGACCAGTTATATCGAGAATTGCAACAACTGGAAATTCAATATCCAGAATTGATAGCACCCGATAGCCCGACTCAGCGCGTGGGTGAGAGGCCAGCAACGCAGTTTACCTCGGTGCGGCATAATATTCCCCTGTACAGTCTGGAGAATGCATTTAATATCGATGAGTTGCAAGGGTGGGATCAGCGTTGGCGGCGACAAGTACCGAAAATAGACTCGGTAGAATATGTCAGCGAACTTAAAATTGATGGTTCTGCTTTGGCTCTTACCTATCAAAATGGCATTCTAGTTAGGGGTGCAACTAGGGGTGATGGGACGACGGGTGAAGATATCACCCAAAATGTGCGGACAATTCGCTCAATTCCCTTGCGTTTGAATTTTGAAGGGTTAGAAATTCTCGAAAGGGTGGAAGTGCGAGGCGAGGCGTTTTTGCCTTTGGAAGTATTTAAACAAATTAATGAAGAAAGGCAAAAAGCAGGGGAGCAATTATTTGCCAATCCTCGTAATGCCGCAGCAGGTACACTCAGACAGCTAGACTCGCGCATTGTCGCTAAACGGCGGTTAGCTTTCTTTGGCTACACGTTACATATTCCTGGTAGAGATGACACCAGTATTGCCAATACCCAATGGGAAGCGTTGGAGTTGTTAGAAAAGATGGGTTTTCAAGTGAACCCGAACCATAAACTTTGCGCCTCGATCGCAGAAGTGGCAAAATATTATGAATACTGGGATACGGAACGGCTGAATTTACCCTACATGACTGATGGGGTAGTAGTAAAGCTGAATTCTTTTAAACTTCAAGAACAGCTAGGGTTTACGCAGAAATTCCCTCGCTGGGCGATCGCTTTGAAGTACCCAGCCGAAGAAGCACCCACGCGTGTGGAAAATATTGCTGTAAATGTCGGACGAACGGGGGCGTTAACGCCGTTAGCCGAGATGCGCCCTGTGCAACTGGCGGGGACAACGGTTTCTCGCGCTACTTTACATAATAGCGATCGCATTACTCAATTAGATATTCGCATCGGCGATACTGTCATCGTCCGCAAAGCCGGGGAAATTATTCCAGAAGTGGTGAGGGTATTAAAAGAACTCCGTCCTGCTGACACTGAACCCTTCGTTATGCCCACCCATTGCCCAGTCTGTAGTCAACCAGTGGTGCGAGAATCGGGTGAGGCGGTGACTCGGTGCGTCAATGCTTCCTGTGCAGCGATTCTCAAAGGTTCCATTGAACATTGGGTAAGTCGTGATGCTTTGGATATTAAAGGTTTGGGCGAAAAGCTGGTGCATCAACTCGTTGATAAAGGTTTGGTGCATTCTGTTGCCGATTTGTATGAGTTGACAGCAGAGGAATTGTGTGCATTAGAAAGGATGGGGCAAAAGTCGGCAGAGAAATTAGTAGATGCGATCGCTCAATCAAAAAACCAACCTTGGTCAAGGGTATTATATGGTTTAGGCATCCGTCACGTTGGCAGCGTGAATGCCCAATTGTTGACTCAGAAATATTTCACTGTAGACCAGTTAGCTACAGCAAAGCAATCAGATATTGAAGGAATTTACGGTATCGGTGCTGAAATTGCCCAATCTGTGTACCAGTGGTTTCGCATTGATGCCAACCAAAGGTTGATAGAACGCTTGCAAGCCGAAGGATTGCAATTAACTGCTACAGAGGAAACAAAAATAGTTGGTGATTGTAATCAAAAGTTTGCAGGTAAAACTTTTGTCATTACGGGAACATTGCCCACCTTAAAGCGAGATGAAACGAAGGCTTTAATTCAAAAAGCTGGTGGAAAAGTGACTGAATCAGTGAGTAAAAAAACAGATTATTTGGTAGTAGGAGAAGATGCAGGTTCTAAATTAGAAAAAGCGCTTTCCTTGGGAATTACGCAATTAAGCGAGGCGCAATTGTTGAAAATGCTTGAGGATTGATGTATATCTAACAACTCGTCACACTCATTAATTGTTAACGTTTGTTACGCTTGGCTTCAGCCTTGATCCTCCCTAACCCTCTTTTTAAGGAGGAAATTAGAGCAAGCCTAAAAAAGGGAGCTAGTCTGTTGCCCAAAGTTTTTTATAGGAAGATCCCGCAGTGTGCAGAGGGTTCGGCAGTCTAAAATACTATATTTTATCGTACTGTAAACTTATGTATTTAACGTATAATATTTTCAACTGCGATCACTTCCTTTAATGCCCCTACCAAAAACTTGATAATATTGATAGCGATGCCTGCGGGGGGCAAAGCCAACGTGTTCGACTCTGGAACCCTAGTAGATCATTTACCCTAAAAATGGTTAAAGAAAAATTTGGAGCTTTACTAAATAAAACCAATGTCTGAACAAAAGCCCGTAAGCCCCTGGAACTACAAACCTTGGTGGTGTCAGCCCTGGTCTATAATTCTCACAGGTGTAACACTTATTGGTGGTAGCTGGTTACTATTTAAAACCATCTGGCTAACAGTTCTCATCTCTATCCCTGTAGTGACGTGGATGGCCTTTTTTGTGTTGTTTTGGCCACAACTAATGATTCGCAGTGGGATTTTGGAGTCGTATAAAAGTGACAATCTACAAAACTAAATAACCCAATTCACTGGCTACTTTCTTCCAGCTACAAAATCACCTATTATTCTATCTCTCTCTGCCCGTCTGACAGATATGAATTCTGTCTATCAGAGTCTCGTATATAATTGGTCATAACGAGTGCACAGAATTCTTGGCGATTGTCTGGTGATAAGTAGGTCAAACCAATTCGCAATTGTGAATTCGCAATTCGCAATTAAATCAGTGGGGGCTTGAATCCCGCCACTGATTTGAGTCCACTGAATC
>NZ_JAYGHD010000453.1:3914-6472 GCF_034932245.1 Nostoc sp. UHCC 0251 | reverse complement strand
TAACGCACCCTACAATACTTAACTTTGTTCAAAAATCAAATAGTAATCCTATAGATTACATGATGGCGATCGCTTACAAGTCTACAAGATTATCCCGTTATAACGAAAAGCATTATCCCAAACATAATCAATCACTGCTTTAGCATCATCTAAAGGGAGAATCTGACATGCTCCCTGGCGATCGTAGGTTAGTAAAGGGATTTCTGGTACATTGTCTGTTGTTTCGCTATTTTGAGTTACTTGGCCACGAATATCTTCTAGATTGCTTAGAGGCCCTTGAATATCAAAGTTAATCTTTGTGCCTAGTTTATCTTCCATCCAAGTTTCGATCCGAGAATCTAATTGTTGAGGGCTTAATGGTGTGGGACTGGTAAGTAAATGATAGTATGCCAGAATAACTTCCTTAGATTCTTCTTCTTCTGCCAATTCAATAAACATTTGAAAAACACTAGTGTTGTTCGCTAAACTTTTGAAGAAGAGCGTATCAGTAACAAGTTTTTGAAATTGGATTTTTTTATTTTTGTAATTAGTGTATTGCTTAAAGGCAAATCCACCCAAAGCGATCGCTAATGATAAAGTTGCCACCAGAACAGGCATAAAATTTCTGACTTTATCCAACTCTACATCTAGAGATTCAACCAAAACAGGTACATTTAGTACTATCAAAATTGCAGCCAACAGCAATAATAAATTCGGTAATGTTCTTAATATCAAAGGAATTACTGCTCCAATCGCCGGAATTCCAAATAGTAAGCGATCTTTCCAGGTCATACTTGTTTTTACATTGGGAAAGATTAAGTCAACATCTAGTTTAGGAATATTTTTGTAGAAGTAAACATACATCTTACCGGGAATAAATTTTAATTCTTGGATTTTGGTTTTCTTCCCAAGAAAGTAAGCCGCTTCTTTGAACTTGACTAATAAAACAATCCGTTCAAAAATATCAATTGTCTTTTGTTCTTGCCAAAAGAAGAACTTTTTTACTGAAATGTTTTTATAACTATCACCCCGGTAATAACAGATAAAGCGGTCAAACTCCTCAAAATTGACTTGAGTTTTTAATTCAATTAGAGATTTGGTTGCTAGCGATCGCTTGAGAATCGATTCAGGTAAAAGAATATAATTAGCCCTTTCAACAATATGCCCAAAGGCTTCAACTACTTTCAACTCCATATCATCATATTGCTCGAATGTTGGTGGAGTTATTGGTTGAATATCTGTATTAGGGTTAAAGGGTATGTAGTTATCTTTGATAATTTCTAAGGTTTTGTGGAAGTGAAAGTGATAGTATGCAATGAGGATTTGGCAAAAATCTTGAAATTTTTTGGCATCATCTTCATTTAGCTGACCGTCTTGCAGGCAAAGCTTGATAATATCACTGCGAGTGTAGGGAATGAACGCTTCTCTATTTTCGGAAACAGCCATGTTCAAAGATAAATCAGAATCTAACTAGGGTTTGCCACATCCCACGAAAACGGCGAATATTAAACATTATGTCTTCATTAGCAACTAAATTATAGTATCTTGGGTGTTCAATCTCGCAGTTTTTTCTGAGCCGATGGGCAGACAAGGACTTGCAACCGTGAAGAAGACAGAAGGAAAGACTGATTGAAAAGTGCGATTGCTTGGCATATATCCTGATTTTCTCATTTAAATTGCTATCACGATTCATTAATAAAATAAAGATGTACTGATAACTGAGGAAGAGTAAACCCATCATGCTAGAGTACAATCCATTAGCTTGTTTGCCCTCATCAGAGGAACTGCCAGACTCTGACGATACGCCAGTGGATAATGAATTACAAGATTTAATTCCCGGTTTACTCAAAGCGCTTCTGGCAATGGCTTGGCCAGAACGTATGGATTGGTTTTTTGGCGTAGATATGGGTATTTATTATGACCCAGATTTACCGCCAATAGTCCCAGATGGGTTTTTGAGTTTGGGCGTAGAGCGATTTTATGATGAAAACCTCCGTCCCAGTTATGTGCTTTGGGAAGAGAAGAAATTACCGGTATTAGCGCTGGAAGTGGTATCTAAAACATATCGCGGTGAGTACTCGACTAAGAAAGCAGAGTATGCAAGATTAGGGTTTTTGTATTATGTAGTCTACAACCCATTTCGCCGCCGTAAGCCACGTTTAGAAGTTTACAAATTAGTTAATAATGCTTATGAATTACATGATGGTAATCCCGTTTGGCTACCAGAAATTGGTTTAGGAATTGGCATAGAACGAGGAACGTATTTAGGCATACCACGCGAATGGATGTATTGGTATAACCAACAAGGACAACGGTTTTTAACATCAGAAGAAAAAGCTCAACAAGCGCAGCAAGAAGTTCAAGTCTTACGAGAACGGTTGCGATCGCTCGGCATAGATCCTGATTCTCTCACCTAAATTGCTGTAAAGATTCATTAACGAAGCTCCGAGGTTCATCAACGAAGCTCCGAGGTTCATCAACGAAGCTCCGAGGTTCATCAACGAAGCTCTGAGGTTCATCAACAAAGCTCCGAGGTTCATCAACGAAGCTCTGAGGTTCATCAACAAAGCTCCGAGGTT
>NZ_JAYGHD010000453.1:0-3814 GCF_034932245.1 Nostoc sp. UHCC 0251 | reverse complement strand
CATTAACGAAGCTCCGAGGTTCATCAACAAAGCTCCGAGGTTCATTAACGAAGCTCCGAGGTTCATTAATGGAGTTCAAAGGCTCATTCACGAATATAAAAGGCTCGTCCGCGAGTATAAAAGACTCGTCCACGAGTATCAAAGACTCATTACAGTAGTTTTCATTTATTTAAACTGCACTCTTGCATTCTTGTCTGTGCTTCTGCATGAGACAAAAAATCTTTCGGTATTCTTTCAACAGCAAGCTGTAATTAAGAATTACGAATTAGTTGCAATAACCGCCTCAGAATGAATTCTGAGGCTAATAGTTAAAGTCTTCTAAAGACGACTGGTAAAAAATTACAGTCCACTTGAGTGGACTTTGGCTATTAGCCCAGAAATTTATTTCTGGGCGGGCGATGATGCTAATCGAGAATCGTGCAAGATATAAGCTAATCTTCTTCACTCTCTACTTTCTGCTGCACTCTGGCAAGACTTGAACTCACACTTTCAGCATCCGGTGACTGCAATCGCTGCAAAATCTCTAAAGCTGGTTGCAAATAGGATATCGCTTCATCCACTTCCCCTTTGTTGGCGTAGATACTTGCTATACTATGCAACGTTAGTGCTTTCCAATAAGCATCACCAATACGTTCAAAAACTTCCAAGCACTCATGGTAGAGTGCGATCGCTTGATCTACTTCGCCTTTGTTGGCGTATATATCTGCCAGTTCGTGCAACATCACCGCTTTGGTTTGGACATTTCCAATGCGTTCTGTTATTTCCAAAGACTGATTGTAGCGTGCGATCGCTTGATCTACTTCCCCTTTATTGGCGTAGAGAATTCCCAGGTTGTACAACGTCGTCGCTTTGCCTTGGACATCTCCAATGCGTTCATATATTTCCAAAGACTGATGGTAGAGTACGATTGCTTGATCTACTTCGCCTTTGTTGGCGTATATATCTGCCAGTTCATGCAATGTCACCGCTTTAGTTTGGACATTTCCAATGCGTTCTGTTATTTCCAAAGACTGATTGTAGAGTGCGATCGCGTGTTCAACTTCCCCTTTATTGGTGTAGATACGTCCCAGTTCGTGCAACGTCGCCGCTTTGCCTTTGACATTACTAATGCGTTCAAATATTTCCAAAGACTGGTTGAATAGTGCGATCGCTTCATCAACTCCCCCTTTGTTGGCGTAAATCATTCCCAGAGAGTGCAATGTAGCCGCTTTGCCTTGGACATTACCAATGCCTTCTTCTATTTTCAAAGACTGATTGTAGAGTGCGATCGCTTCATCCACTTCCCCTTTGTCGGCGTAGAGATTTCCCAGACAGTGCAACGTCGCTGCTTTGCCTTGGATATTACCAATGCGTTCAGTTATTTCTAAAGACTGATTGTAGAGTGCGATCGCTTCATCAACTTTCCCTTTGTTGGCGTAGATACCTGCCAGTTGATGTAACGTCGCCGCTTTGGTTTGGAAATTTCCAATGCGTTCAAATATTTGCAAAGACTGATTGTAGAGTGCAATCGCTTGATCAACTTCCCCTTTGTTGGTGTAGATACCTGCCAGCTGGTGCAACGTCGCCGCTTTGGTTTGGACATTTCCAATGCGTTCTGTTATTTCCAAAGACTGATTGTAGAGTGTGATCGCGTGTTCAACTTCCCCTTTATTGTTGTAGATACGTCCCAGTTCGTGCAACGTCGACGCTTTGCCTTGGATATTACCAATACGTTCATTTATTTCCAAAGACTGATTGTAGAGTGCGATCGCTTGCTCCACTTCCCCTTTGTTGGCGTAAATACTTGCTAAGTTATGAATTATTGCAGCTTTTTCTGTTTCGTCTGTTTGCAAACAAAATTCTAGCGCTTGCTGATAATACTGCTGTGCTTGTTCAACTTCACCGAGTTCTGCTTGAGAGCGAGCTATCGCATGTAAAACACGATAGTCTTTGGTAAGTTCTAGAGTAGATTTGCACAGTTGCACTGATTCCCGAAAACGGCTTTGATTTTTCCAGTTATGTGCTGTGGAGAAGGCTATTTTAGCCGCAATTTTTTCATCCTTCCCCAACAACCCCAAGCGATGAATTTCTAACCCTTGTGCTTCCCTATAACTTTCCGCCCCTTCGCACCACAGACGATACAAAATTTGTGCAGCTTGTTTATACAACTCTTCACCCTTGGGGTTTTCAGGAAACTCTAGCAACGGTGACAAAATCCGGGGAACACGATACAACCTCTCTTTGTTGTTGGTGAGGGTAACTTCCAACAAACCCAAAATTTCAGCGCGTTGAATATGACTTTCCCAACTTGAGATATCCTCACAAATCGGAGAAATAGCAGCTAGAGGAACAGGTAACTCATACACCAAAAACTTCCCCAGCATTTGACGCAAAGCTGGAGTTTGCTGCTTCAGCAATTCCTCAGCCAAAATGTTCTCACGGAATTTTTCTTCTGCCACTTCCATCTTCTTTAAGATTGTGGCGAGATGATCTGCAATGTTTTCAGAAAGAATTTGATTTAACCATTCCAACAGTCGAGGATTTCCATCTGCTGCTTTTTTGGCGAGCTTCTGCAATCCTGCATCAATGACCAAAGTGCCATTAAACGAATTGAGACGATTATACTTTTTAATTAAATCTGCCCCACCCAAAGCCCCCAGAGGTTCGCGGTACAGACGATGATTCAGTTCCGACAAAGTGAAATTGTAGCGACAGGTAATAATTACCTTGTGGGGAAGTTGGGAATTTTGCATCGCCTTCAGCAACGCCAGCAGTACATCCACAACTTGTGGTTGCAAGACATAAACCCCATTTCGTAAATCCAAATTAGCCTCAAAGTCATCCAGCACAAAGGCAAAGCGCTGTTCTTTGGTATTCAGTCCTTCAGTGAAAAACTTGGTGAGGCGCTGCATCAACGGTAACTTGCTATTGAGAATATCATGCCCCCGTTCCGAGGTACATTGTTCAGCAAGGGATTTGAGCAGTTTGTCCTCATCCAGTTGCCGAAAGTTCACCAGCCTGTGATAGCCAACCATCCTTTCCAGAAGTCGCGCCGTCACAGTACTCTTACCCACACCCCCCAGTCCGTGAATTAGTACCCCTAATGAAGTGCGAACTGCTTTGAGACAACGTTGCAAAGTCCGCCGTCTCCCAACAAACTCAGAGGGTTTCGCCACCCGCACCTGTTGGGTATCGGGATCTAAAAATTGTTCATAAGCAGGTTCCGGCGCAGAGGGTGGCACATCTCCCAACACTTCCACCAACGCACCGGGACATTCTCCCTGGACATATAACCGCAACAAATGCCAGTCACGCACTTTCTGTTTAAACAACTGCTGGTAAGTGCTAGCGAGTGCTTCAGCTAATTCATATCCAGCCGCCAATTTCCCGTAGAGGTGCGCGGCTGCTGCTGTAGCTGTCCGATCTTCCACAGACCGCCCCCAACTTAAAACCGCCCTAGCCCCTTGTGCAATAAGTGCCTCAGCCATTGAAGGGACAGCGCCTTTATCTGCTGCTTGTCCAGTCCGACACCCAGATAAAAACACCAACTTAGGAAAGCGAAACCGAAAGACTTCGGCAAGTTCTGCGGCTGTGGTTTCGTGGCGTTCCCCGATTTCCGTTTCAGTGATAAAGTAAGGCGTGTAAGGTGCTTCATCTTTAATAGAGGCGTGTCCTGTGAGGTGAAACACATCAAAGTCATTAAGATAACGGCTCCATACCTTACCCAACTCACTAACGCAA
Organism: Nostoc sp. UHCC 0251; assembly: GCF_034932245.1. NCBI lineage: Bacteria > Bacillati > Cyanobacteriota > Cyanophyceae > Nostocales > Nostocaceae > Nostoc > Nostoc sp. UHCC 0251. Next base: position 94 of record NZ_JAYGHD010000453.1, on the reverse strand, counting down.
CCGCTTTCTTCCACCCGCAAATCTACAGCAAAATCTCGCGTAAGCTAATCGGCATTTAAGCTGCATAATATAAATGCAGAGTCGGTTGAAAATA
>NZ_JAYGHD010000452.1:0-6514 GCF_034932245.1 Nostoc sp. UHCC 0251 | reverse complement strand
GTTGCCCACAAGGGGCAAGGTTTTTACCAAACCTTCTTCATAAGGATTATTTCGCCAACAATTCCACTCGCTTTTTACCCTTCCCCCTTTCCCTTTACCCCTCCCTATTCCTTCTACATAAATGGCAGAACTAGAAATTGCCGTTGCAGAACAGTGGGAAGAATTGGGGGAAGCAGTGAGAGAATGTTGGAAGTTGCTAAATCATCCCGCAACTATGCAACGCCTTTAAATTTTTCTGCCGACTTACTGAGTGACAATAAAAGTAGTCACGGCTAATGTATCATCGCTAGATGCGATCTTTCTTTTCGCATTGACCCAACTACTTTGACAGTTATATTTTTAACCTTAAACTTACATAGATATTTTATGCCTCGAACTACCTCATCTTCATCCCCCTCTCCTCTTGAAACTCCACTGGCTCTTTCCCAATTACATATCCGCTTAGAATTTTTAGAAAAAGAACACAAATCGCTACTTAAACAGATTAAGAGAAAGCGAACGGAATTAAACAACTTTGTGGAACAGATGCGTTCTCTAACCACAGAAATATGTCATCAAACCAGTCCCCACTTCCAAAAAATGGCTGAGTTAGACCGGGATATTCATGCTCTATTTGATGAAATTTTTACTACTAGAAAGTTTGGTAAACAAACCATCAAAAGTATAGAAGCAGTTTACCTTAACCTCCAGTTGACAGGAATCATTAGCGTCAAACCGAGTCGCAAATTTAATACAGAGCTAGACGAACTATTTAAGGATTCCGAAGCTGAATCAGATTTTTCAGAAGAAGCTGCTGAAGATCGCTATCAACATTGGCAAGCACAACAGTCTGTAGAATCTCCCTCTGTAGCTAGAACAGAGGATAAGAGAAAAATTCGTGAAACATTTCTCAGATTAGCTGAAATCTTTCACCCTGATAAGGTAAAAGACAGCGAGACGCAGAGATATAATACAGAAATTATGAAAACAATCAATAAAGCCTACCAAGAGGGAGATTTGGCAAGACTTCTAGAAATTGAGCGAATTCAGCAAGTAGGAGAAGTTATTGATCATAATAGCGAGGATGATTTAACTCGAAAATGTCGAACTATAGAACAGCAAAATCAAATTCTCCTGACTCAATATGAAAACTTGAAACGGGAACTGCGTTTAGCAAAAAATACTCCAGAAGGAACTATGGTTTCTGACTCTCGCAAAGCTGCGAAGAAAGGCATTGACTCTATGGCTTTGATGGTAAAAACAATAGAATCTCAAATCAACGCTGTTGTTCAGATTCGAGATTTTGTCAAGAACTTTAAAGAGCAAAAGATCACTATCAAAGAGTTTCTTGGTGGCCCACCAACTCTGCACTCTTTAGACGAGGAAGTTATGGAAGATATTCTTGAGCAGATGTTGTCAGAATTAATGAGATATTAATTGATTATCAAGAAAGGCAGAAGGCAGAAGGCAGAAGGGATTTGTCCTTTTTCTTGAATGTCCGATAGCGCAGCATCTCGTAGAGAGGAACGAGCGTCCGCAGGAGCGTCAAAGTAATTCGTAATTGATAATTCGTAAGTCGTAGTTAAAATCAGTGTTGGCTCTGAATCCAGAAGCTGATTGTCAGCCACCAAATCATAGATTATGGTGTTGGCTCTGTACCCTCTTGAATTACGAATTACGAATTACGAATTAGTAATTATTTGGTCATCATCTGCGCGATCGCAGCGAGTCGGGTTTAAGACATTTAGTACAATTCGTATTTCATTAACTGACAGGGTAACGTTCCGTTGTACACCGCAACCCGCCGAGACGATTTCAGTCCAATCGATTGAGACAGTTCCTTGTTGCCACTCAGCACAAATGCAGTCCAGCCTTTAAAGCGTTGTTTCAACACATCGCCCAAAAGTTTGTAAAATGCCCCCAAGTCACTATCTCGCCCCAGCCGTTCGCCATAGGGTGGATTGCACAATAAAACTCCACTGTCTGCGGGAGCGACAACATCAGCAAGCTCCATTTGAGAAAACCATACATGATTATCAACGCCGCAATTTTGAGCATTGTTAATCGCCTGCTCAATCACATTTTCATCGCGATCGCTTCCCCAAATGGGTGCGGGAAGGGTATCTAGTTGGCTATCTTTAGCTTCTTGGAGCAGCTTTTCTAAAAGGGACAGATCAAAATCGAGCCAAGTTTCAAATCCAAAGCGCTCACGGAATAGCCCTGGTGCTATATTAAGTGCCTTTAAGCTAGCTTCTAGGGGTAAAGTGCCAGACCCACAAAGAGGATCGTAGAACATCTGGTTTGGCTGCCAACCCGAAAGTTGAATGAGGGCAGCAGCTAGAGATTCCTTTAGAGGGGCTGATCCAACCGCAGGACGGTAGCCTCGGCGGTGCAGACTATTTCCAGAACTGTCGAGTTTAACGGTACAAAAGTCGCGTTCAATATGAACATTGATCCGCACATCTGGTTCATAAAGCTCTACATTTGAACGCTCACCCAGTTTTTCTTGCTGCTGGTCAACGATCGCATTTTTGACCTGGAGAGATGTGAAGTGGCTGTGGTTGAGGTGCTTGTTTTTGCCTGTGGTATTCACCGCCAACGTCATGTCTGGCGTGAGATAGTTGAGCCAATCGATGGACTGAATGCCGCGATAGAGATCCTTCGCTTCTTGGCAAGGAAACTCACGGATGTTCATCAAGATTCGGAACGGCAACCTAGCCCATAGGTTGACACGATAAAGCAGAGTGCGATCGCCCTCAAAGGCTACACCGCAAAACCCTGGCTCCACGGAATGGGCACCTAGTTGCTCTAACTCTTGAGCCGCGAGGGTTTCTAATCCGCGAGCAACCGTTGCAAAATACTGATTCATCCTCTAATCCAAAGCCTTGTCTTCACTGCTGACCCATTGACGCACTTTAGCTTAACTTATATCTTGTGACAATCTCTCTCGTTATACCAATTCACGAAAGCCCTGATACATACAAATTCAGTAGGGGCATGGCATTGCCCATACGTGTTAACTTAACGTAAAAGCGATGTCCCGCAAGGAACTGAAGTTCCTTGCTAATAGCGAAAGTCATCTAAAGATGACTAATAATCCGAAAAATATTTAGTCTACTTTAGTAGACTTTAGCTATTAGCCTAGAACTTTAGTTCGAGGCGGGCGAGTCAGCTAACAGTTAAACTACTTTTAGCTTAAGTTGACACCAATGGCCAATGCCATGCCCTTACTGAATTTGTATAGCCGCGAATCACTCAAATACCACTGTTCTATTCCCGTATACTAATACACGATTCTGCAAGTGCGATAGGCAAAGAGAAGTCTGTAAGGGAGGCGATTAAACAATGGTGCATTTACTGAGAATAATTTCTAGCCCATTCTGTACTTGCTCAAGTTCTTCGCGCTTTTGGTAAATCCACATCTTTTCAGCCTCACGTTGTTCCAGAGTTTCGCTATGAGCCTTTTCCTGCTGTTCTAGGAGATTTTCGTAAAGTGCGATCGCTTGTGCAATTACAGCAGAGAATGATTTAATTTTGCTTTCAAAAATTGAACTAATATATTGGTTTATTTGCTCTTTTATTTTATCTTGTGATTCTGCAAATTTTGCTAACCCTGATTCAATAATTTTTTGCTTTATTCCTGTATCTTGTTGCCCATCCACCCAACCTGTAAATTTATTTATGCTCCCTATAAATAGAGGAACGAAAAATATTAAACCTGTTGATGCTAGTAGCATACCACCTAATAAATTCACTGACCATCGTCCCAATGTGCCAAAAAATAATGTTGTATCTACCTCTTTTATATTATTAGATATATAGTCACTAAAGTTAGTATTCAACCTTTTATCTATTAATTCAAACTCTGTACTTAACGCATTTATTTCTTGTGATATTTCACTATCGAATCTTTCTATATATGGCTTTATGACTATATCAAAACTTGATTGCTGCCAAGTAGTTAACTCAGCTTTTAAGTCTTGTATAAACCGATCCCTATATTCTTTTAGTATTTTTTTTTGCTCAAATACTTTTGAGTGCTGTGAAGACCAATTAATTGATCTTTTTGCTATTATGTCTGGTAGTTGCCTATACCATTTTTCCCAAGAATTATATATCTCAGAAGCTGCTTGCTTTTTTTTGCAATCTCCTAATATACGTATTTTTACTTCACGTCCACTTACTGCTCCAATTTTTTCTAAAATTTCCAGTTTTGCAGCTTTTGAAAGTTGGATATTACCATCTAAAACACCTCTAGATTGAGCCAGGCAATTTAAAATTTTTGTAATTAAACTATTAAGTTCATTAATTGAGTGTCTTATTTTAACTTTACCACGCTCAAGCACCAAAAAATTTTCTAAAGATTAAGTGAAAAATTGAAACCTCTTTAGATACTCATCTTCATATTTATTCTGTATAGCTTTTAATGCTAATTTTGCAGAAATATAATGGACACGGCTTTTACCTGTATTAATAAGCAAATTCTCATTTTTTACAAAGTTTTCTACTCGAGTTCTAACATAAGTGTGAGGCAAAATCCCGTGATTTTTACAGTCTTGAATTAGCTGGGAAATTTGATAGCAATAATTAGCTAATTGCTTACGATATTCTTGGTATTTTTTCAATTTCCAGTAGGATTGAGTTGTGTGCTGTTCAGTTGTTTCTTGTTCGAGTCTCCCAAGTAAAGTTGCTAGAATACCGTTTGCAGCTTGGATAAATACAGGATCTGCTGACTGGAAACGAGCAGGGTCAAGTAAAAAATGCACTTCATTTAAAGCATCTGGTTCCACATTTACTTGATGAGTAAATCCAGCTTCCAAAACTGCTAAATGTTGTGATTTAATGCCAAGCTGCTTGCCAACTATCTCCAAATAGTTTTTCTCACGCGAGTCCATGTCACCATCTGCCGTTGACATTTCATAACTCAGACTAATCAACAAAAGCTTTTCTGAATGTGAAAGCGGATGTGTCAGCATTAGGAACTCTGGCGAATGAACAGAAATCTGATGCTGTTTCATTCCTAAACTGATGAGTTGTGTTAATTGTTTTATTTCTCTTGAGACAAAACGTTTGAGAATTGTTTGCCAGCGTTGCATTTCCTCTTCTGTCACGACACCATCTGCACAAGCTATATCTCGCAGGACAACTATTAACAATGCTAAAAAAATGACTTGAGGAGTGATATCTCGTTGACTAAGCCTTTGTCCACTAATCCGTGACAAGAAATTAACAATCCGAGAACTAAACAACAAAGTATCCATAAAGATTGTGAGCCAATAGGTTAACCGTGTTTAGTATGCCCAGATTTAGACAAAATTAATTAATATACCGAATAAATACGGTTATCTTTGGTTTTTTATACCAGTTAGGCTCAAGGAAATTAGCTTTTAGCAACCTATGAATATGTTGTTCCAATTTCCGCCTGCAATTCAAGCTGGTATTGAAACTGGTAAATATCTACAAGTCTTTAGCAAAGGAGTAGAAATTAGACAAATAATCGAACAAGTAGCCCAAGATATCAAATTTGAACAACATCGCACAGCTTTAGTGAGGGCGTATGGAGTGTTTATTCAGGCGATGAACCGCTTCCGTTCAGCGATGCAATTGCAAGATTTCAGCCGAAGAAACGCTGAGATTGATGGCGTGAGGGGAATGTTATTTGCGGCTTTAGCAGATTACAGCAATCCGCATCTACTAGAAGAAACTTGTGCAGCTGGTCAACTACGCAGACTCGAATGTGCTTGGGCAATTGAACAGGCAATTGTTGCAACTTATCAAGTGCAGAATGAGGTTTCAGCAGTGAGCGATCGCCTCATCCTACTCCAAGATAAAATCTGTGAAGATGCTCTCACTGTGATTAATCGCTGTGAATCACATGATGAGCTTGATTTTCTCTTTCCCGAAATTATCCGCATTAAAAATCATGATTTAGCTGTATTGGATTCGTGGCAAAATCATGTTGATTGGATACAATCGCTTCCCTCATCAGATTTAAAACTTTTAAGTAGCGCTGATTTTAATAGTCCAGAGATTCACTACTCCACAATTAATGTAGCAGAACCGCCAGAACAATTAGTATATGAGAGTTTAGCCGAAAAATCTCATTTCTATTCGCTTCGTGACCAGTTACTATTTATATTCGAGCCTGAACTACGTCGAGAGTACGAATTTTATATTAGTGAACAAGCTGGAATTACTGGTTATAAAACATTAGTTACATCTAATTTACAACAAGCATCAGACCTAACTGTTGGTAATCTTTATTACTACTTTAACATTAGAGATAAATCGAAAGATGAGACAGAGGTAGTTTCAGCTAACTAAAGCAGCTACGGTAATTCTTGAAATAAGTATTTTTGTAAAGTCCGCCTACGCGGACTTTGTTTGTATATAGTAATCCTATATGAGTTGTGATAAATCTAGATAATGCAATACTATTAACAGGTAAAAAACGAGTCAAAGTGACATACTCCTACACTTCCGCAAGCGGTAAGTGTAGGCTTCCAACAGCCCGATGAAGGGTATGAAGGATTTC
>NZ_JAYGHD010000451.1:0-6519 GCF_034932245.1 Nostoc sp. UHCC 0251 | reverse complement strand
ACGCACCATTCCCAGTTTAATCAGAATTGCAGGTTATTAAATTTGCATTCCTAACCATTTCTATCAAAATTAAAGTGAAACGGCTGAAGGGCAAAAGGTAAAGGTTCTGAATACATCCTTTACCTTTTCCCAAACCACAAGGAAGGTGAAGATTACTTATCCGAACCGTATTGGGGTAACTCTTTGGCTTAGGCATCTACCTATGCTGTAATTGTCTCCATCTGCTGAGAACTTTTCTGCAACATCGGGGCAATTATATCAGCGGGGACAGGACGACTGAAGTAGAAACCCTGACCTTCATCACATCCACGCATTTGTAGGTAGTCAAGCTGTTCTTGGGTTTCTATACCTTCTGCCGTGATGTTCAACCGCAAGCTCTTTGCTAGGGCAATAATCGCATCGGTGACGGCAGCGCTATCAGGATTAGACGTGACATCTTGCACAAATGAGCGGTCAATTTTGAGCATGTTCACAGGAAAGCGCTTCAAGTAGTTCAGGGAAGAATAACCGGTGCCAAAATCATCTAAAGCCAAGCATATGCCCAGTTCTCGTAATTGTTTTAAGGTTTTAACCGATCGCTCAATGTTACCCATCAAGAAACTTTCTGTTACTTCTAGTTCTAGATCAGATGCTTGAAGTCCAGTCTCCTCAAGAATTTGGTTGACGATCTCAACCAGATACGGTTGTTCAAACTGTCGAGCTGACAAATTCACAGATATCCGAATTGGGGTAAATCCAGCAAGCTGCCAAGCACGGTTTTGGGCGCAAGCAGTTCGCAATACCCATTCGCCAATTGGCACGATCGCACCATTGGCTTCTGCAATCGGAATAAACTTTGCTGGAGAAATCATACCTAAGGTAGGATGCTGCCAGCGAATCAACGCTTCCATAGCTGTAACTTGTCCGCTATGTAAATCAATCAAAGGTTGATAATAAACCAGCATTTCGTTGCGCTCAAGCGCCCCATGTAATTCATTTTCTAAAGTTAGTCGCTCCTGCAACTGAGCATTAATTTCCGGCGAATAGAATTGGTATTGGCTACGCCCTTGCTGCTTTGCTTGATAAAGCGCCATGTGAGCCTGTTGCAAGAGTTGATCTACGCTATTGCGATCATTTAGACCATTAATTGTGATGCCGATACCAGCAGTAATATGAATCGAATTACCCTTTACAGAAAAGGGTTTGCTCAGGGTACTCAACAATACTTGAGATAGCTTAATCACATTTTCAAAAGAATGAATGTCCATGCGGGCAAGGGCAAATTCATCTCCACTCAAATGGGCGAGAATATCTGTTTGTGTTATGCAGGTTGATAACCTCTGGGCAACTGCTCTTAACAACAAATTTGTTGTCTCATGCTCCAACCCATGACTCATGCCGGTGAAATCATCAATACTTAGCAAAAAGACAGCTACAAGGCGCTGGTTGTTTTCAGGTTTGGATAGAATTTCATGGAGGCGATCGCGGAATAAATCACGATTGGGTAATCCAGTTAGATCATCATAATTAGTGATGTACTGAATTAAACCATCTAATTTATGAAGAGTTTGTGAGGTATCTGCCATCAATGTACCCGCTTCATCAGCAAATTCTGTAGGCAATTCAGGTAGTGTTTTGGTATTCAGATAATTTTGCAATGTTGCAGATGTCAAAATGACTGGTTTGAGGAGATGGTTTAGCGCATAGAGGGTGGCGGCTGTACCCGCTAATGTCGCCAACAGAGCAATAATCATAACTTGCACCGCCATCTCCAATGAATAGGAGTTTGAGATGACGAAACTCAAAAGTAAGGTCAAAAGTGGTACATGAGTGCCCAAAAAAGCCACCAACATGATTTTAGCTGTGTAACTTTTTTTGAGCCATCCGAAATTAGCTAGGAACGAGTACAGGTAGAGCTTTTGATTGAGCTTCATAAATTCTCTTCGATAGTTGGCAAATTAGTTCCGAGCTATCCTGACAAAAAAGTGTTTTGAATTCACATTCTAGTGAGATTAGCTCTTATGGAACCCAACCCTGATAAGGTTATATTTTATGCTTCCCAATATAAGTTCCTACTTAATATGGATTACGATAAAGTTTGTGTAAAACTTATTCCATAAGTAATTACACAGTCAAAATCAGAATTTTATTGATTGTTTCACTGTCAGTAGTTATTAGTGTGTCTTTATGTGATGTCAAAGCAAATATAGGACTCTGGCTTGAATTTTGAAAGCATACTGAGAGGGTGTTTGAAAAGTAATTGGCTGTAATTTTAAGTACTTTTAGATTCCCGCTAGCCCCCCTTAAAAAGGCTACGGTGTACACACAAGTCGAAAAATTCTCTACCCACATTTTTGTCAGAGTGAAACTGTCACACAGACAGGCAATCCCGCCCAGAACTAAAGTTCAGCGATGAGACTCGGAATTCATTCCGAGGCGGGATAGAAACGCAGTGCGAGATTTATTACTAAAGATATAACTGCGACAGACTTATGTGTACACCGTAGCTTAAAAAGGGGGGAACAGGAATCTAAATCCCCCTTAAAAAGGGGGATTTAGGGGGATCAAGATATATGCAACTTCACATTAAATTGGTATTAAATAATTGGTATTATTCTGATGTGTGCAAAAAGCAAATTTTTTAAGTTAATTATAAATATTTTTTAAGTTTATAGATTTTTTGATTTCCTTATATCCATAAAACTTTATTCTTAGAAACGATGTTTATAGCCAGTCAACTTGTATGAATAGCGAAAAAACTACAGAATTGCCGCTCTGGGTACAAGATAGAGATATAGTCATTGCTCATGATAAAGAAGTACAGTGGCGAGAAGGAAAACGCCCGGATTATTCTTACACCAATGAATTTCTTCATCAAGAGAGTAAATTTCAGCATCCAGCAGGTTCTTTAGAAGCGATCGCCCAAAACTTAGTCCGAAATTTTGAGATGGAAGCTTCTAATAAATCTAATCCTCAACAGTGGCTTTCGATTGTTACTGATAAGTTTAAGATGAGTACCAATGGAGGACAACAATACACTGCTCAGGATGTCGCAGTCGAAGGTACTTATAATCTCTTCCTGGGTGAAAGTGAGCAATATAGCTCTGAAACAGAAACCTTTGAATCTTCATTTCAGGTTTTTCATAATGCTTTTCCTAATGGCTTCCTTTGGGAATTAACAGAAGTCCTTTCGGGACCACCTAATGTTACTTTTAAGTGGCGGCATTGGGGAACATTTAATGGTTCCTATAAAGACTATGCACCCACAGGGGAAACAATAGAAATCGTAGGAGTTAGTATTGCTCGTGTGAGTGATGATTTGAAGATTGAATCTTTAGAACATTATTTTGATAATAATGTCTTTCTTCAAAAATTAACCGCAGGGGGTTGTCCCTTCCATTCCCAACAGTAGTAGTCCTAGTAACTAGAAGTCGCACTAGCTTGACTACACGAGACAAAACTTACCTCCGCAGGTTAGCAAACCTTTGATTTTGTCTTAGTTCACCTCCGTGGACTACGCTGCGGGTACTCCTTCGGAGAAATCGTTCGCGTAGCGTCTCCGTCAGGAGAAGAGTAGCCGCAAAGCAAAGCGTCTATGTTTGTGTAGTAGCGACTTCTAGTCGCCTATTGATTGCTAGAAAAAAGCCGATTTGTAAGTTGCTCTAACACCTTTAATGCTGTTAACGAACCTCGAATCAACCGAGTAGCAGCAAGGGGCTGTCGAAGCATTCCCATCGCTAAAGGGAAAGGATTTAGGGAGCCATCAGAGTTAATTGCTGGCGTGAGATCGGGGATATTGTGCTGACAATCGTCACTGACTATTCGCAGCATTGCCACTGCAACTCCAGCCGCATTGAAAAACTCTAGGGCGGTAAATCCTTCCATATCAACAACATCAACTGCTAAACTCTCACCCAAATGGCGTTTTTCGGTAGCAGACCAAATTACGCGATCGCTTGTCAGTGACTTGACTAAAGATACTTTTTCTGATGTCAAAGAGTGCAATTGTGCTGTGAAAGGGCGATCGCACTCTAGCCGCTTCCCTTGATAAAGACAATCTTGATACAGGACAATATCACCAACTGTATAGCGATCGCTCAAGCTGCCACATATACCCATAATCAGTACCCTGGATTTTGGAGCCAGGAATTGTCCATTTCCTTGGAATGTATGCAGATATTTAAGTAAAGGCTTCATTCCTACAGGTATAGCTACTACCGTTGGGATAGAACCAGTAACGCCGTTTAAGCCGCGACAGACAGCTTTATATTCTGCTCCCTGAGGTACCAGAATTGTGTTGATGGGCAAAAAATTAGGCACTAGCCCTCTCGACAGTTTCAAGTTTGCGTTTGGGTATAAGGCGATCGCCGCATAATTCCTTATGCTCAACAGAACCAAGTTTCATTTTTAGGCGTTGCTGAATTGAAGTAGAGACGTAGCATTGCTACGTCTCTACAAGGATTTTGGTATTATGCAAACTCATTTTCATACATGGAATCAGCAACGCCCATTTTTAAAGTTCAATTCTGTATTAAAAATTTTGCCACATCTGGGTGACAATAACTAAATATTGCCGTTTGCTGGTAACCCAAACTCGCAAACCCAAGGCGATTGCTGTAGCATGACTAAATAATTGTGTCACCCACACGATAATTTTCCAAGATGGTTAAGCTTGATCGCTCAAAATCCGCACGAGAACTCTTCAATATTTCCAAATTGGCGATTCAATTTTCGTGGCTGACGGTGAGTTTTTGGATTGCCGTAACGGTAGCTGGTGTTCTGGCTTTTAGCTCCCTCAAGTATGCCTTGTTTCCAGATATTACCTTTCCAGTGGTGGTTGTAAATGCTACAGCCCCCCTGACAACTGCGCTGGATACAGAGGCGAAACTCACCCAACCCCTGGAAGAACGCCTCCGCTCCCTAGAAGGATTGGAGAATATCCGCTCATCCACTTATCCTAGTCAAACAGCCGTTGCCCTTTCTTTTGCCGTTGGGACAAATTTAGAAACATCAACTAAAGAAGTTGAAACTGCCCTCAAGCAGGTGGCTTTGCCTCAGGGAGCGACTTCTAAAATTATTCCCCTAAATTTAAATGAGTCAGCTGCCATTAGCTATGCCATTGAGAGTCCTACGCGGAATCTTACAGATTTGACAAAGTTGGCGCAAGACGAGATTGTAAGTGCGATCGCTAAACTACCAGGAGTCCTGAAAGTCTCACTGTTGGGTGGTGCTACTGCAACTCCTCCCCTAAATCCAGCTAATGCCAGTGCATCTGTCCCCCAAACAGGGGCAACATTAGTCCGGTTTAATGGTAAAGATGCACTCGCATTTCAGGTAATCAAACGCGGCGACGCTAACACCTTGGAAGTAGTGAGTCGAGTTGAAAAAGAAGTCCAAAGGCTACGCTCTACCCTCAAGGATGTCAACCTCACCTTAGCAGCCACTCAAGCAGAATATATCCGTCAAGCTACTCAGTCAACCATCGATGCTTTGTTGGAAGCAGTTTTGTTGTCCATCGTAGTCATTTTTCCCTTTTTATGGAATTGGCGGGCAACTCTCATCTCTGCCTTGGCGATTCCGACATCTTTGTTGGCGACGTTTATCGTCATGGCGATTTTTGGCTTCAACTTAGAAACGATTACGCTGCTGGCTTTGGCCTTAGTTATCGGTAGTGTAATTGATGATGCGATCATTGATGTCGAAAACATCATGCGGCATATTGATGAGGGGGAAACTCCCCGCCAAGCTGCGTTCTCAGCTACAGATGAAATTGGCTTAACAGTTATCGCCACCACTGCTACGGCAGTAGCGGTTTTTTTACCCATTGGTTTGATGGGTGGGGTAATCGGGCAGTTCTTCAAGCCATTTGGAATCACAGTTTCAGCAGCCATGATTGCTTCAACATTGGTTGCGCGTACATTGTCACCAGCCTTAGCTACCTACTGGCTAAAACCTGCTACTTCAACTCCCCGACGCCAAGAAGCAAACACCTGGCTGAATTTTACCCAATATTACAGAAACTTACTTCACTGGTCTTTAAACCACCGCAAGACAGTAATCGCCTTAGCTATACTTAGCTTTGTTGCAGGTATGGCACTGAGTCTATTCATTCCCAAAGGGTTTATTCCTAAATTAGATCGCGGCGAGTTCAATATTACTTACACCGCCCCATTGCCAAAAATCCCTGAGCAATTTTTACAGGGACAAGCAGGGCAAGGGGGACAAGGGGTAATTTCTTCCTTATCTGCCACATCCCAATTCCCCATCCCCAACCCCTTAAACAATTCTCTAGAAGTTGCCAAGAAACTAGAAGATGTGGTGAGAAAATCTCCAGTAGTGGAAACGGTGTTTACTACTGTTGGTTCTCGTGAGGGTGAGCCAAATAAAGGTACGCTTTATGTGAAGCTCAAGGAAGACCGCAACATCAAAACTGCGGAAGTACAAGACCAATTACGATCGTCTTTACCTAATCTGCCTGGTGTGAGTAAGCTAATCGGCATTTAAGTTGCATAATCAGGGCGGGCAAGATGCCCACCCCAC
>NZ_JAYGHD010000450.1:0-6700 GCF_034932245.1 Nostoc sp. UHCC 0251 | reverse complement strand
AAGGGTAAAGGGATAAATTTAACCTTTCCCCTTACCCCTTTCCCTTTCCCCAATGCCCAATGCCCCTCATCCCTTGCGTCCAATCAACAAATAAGTAGTCATCTTACCTTTGTCTTGAACTTCGATTTCGCCCCGTTTTTCAAATAAAAATTCATCACACAAAGACTTATAAGTATCTTCTGTAACTTGGATTTTACCAACAATGCCTTGGGATTCCATGTAACTAGCGATGTTTACTGTGTCTTCCCAGAGATTACACGTAAATTTATTGAGATCAATTATTCCCGCCATTACAGAACCGCTATGGATGCCGATACGGATGCTGAAGTTTTGGTTATTCTTAGTATTAAATAGAGCGATCGCAGTTTGCATCTGGAGTGCCATTTGGGCGATCGGTTGAGCATGATCCCGGCGGCGTGGGCGCAAACCACCAACTACTATATAAGCATCGCCAATGGTCTTGATTCTCTGTAAACCATGTTGTTCGGTGAGGCGATCAAAAGTTGAGAAAATCGAGTTGAGTAAGTTTACTAGTTGAATTGCACTCATAGAAGCAGCAATTTCGCTAAAGCCAACAATATCGGCAAATAGAACTGTGACATGAGCAACATCTTCGACAATGTTAGCTGTTTCTTCTTTCAAAGGTTTAGAGATTGCTGCTGGCAAAAGATTCAGCAATAAACGTTCGGTTTCTTCTTGCTGATGGCGCAGCGCTTCTTCTGCTGCTACTCGTTGAGTGACATTGCGAAAAATGCCGCGAGTCGCAACTGGATGACCTTCGACAAATTTACAGTTAATATTACCTTCTAAAAAGATTGTTTGACCGTCTTTAGTAACGAATGCGGCTTTGACTTGCCCGATCCTTTCTCCTGACAGCACCCGATAAAATATTTGTAAACACTCTTGCTTAAACTCTGGATGTATAATATCGAAAACATTCATATTCACAATTTCAGCTTCGCTATATCCCAAAGTTTCTCGCCATGCCCGATTGACATACAAAAAACGACCAGAGGCATTGACACATTGAATCAGATCATTAGCATTTTCAAATAAATCTCGATATCGTTCTTCACTTTCTACAAGAGCATCTTCTGCTTGTTTGCGTTTGATAAACTGGGAGATTTGACTACCAATAGAACCCACCATTTGCAATAAGCCTTTATCCTTTGGTTGTACATCCCGGCTAAAGAAAACCATCACTCCTAAGATTTCACTATCGTCTAAGATGGGGAAACCAAAAGCTGCGTACAATCCGGCTTCAGCAGCAGGTTGCGATCGCCTAGCGTCTCCATCTTCTGTGATATCTTGAATCCACAAAGGCAAACGTCTGATCCAAATTCGGCCAGGTAAGCCAACACCCGGTGTATAGGTAGTTTGCCAGGTAATTGCTTTAAACTCTCGCGCAGAAATTACTCGACTTGACCAAATTTCCACACACCTGAGTACTGCATTCAGGCTATGTCCCTGTACCGAAGTGCCAATATATTGACTTGCTGCCCAAAGTTCGCCTAAATCCCATCCTAAGCTTTGACAAACCGACTGCAAAATTTGCGGAATTACCTGTTTTACAGTTTGAGATTCTGATAATATACGAGTGATAGCATACTGGGCACTTGTACGCTGTTCCCGGTGCTGCCGAGCAGTAATATCCCTACCAATATAGACAATATCTTCTAACCCTTTTGTTTTTTTGGGAATGACTGAACAAGAAAAAGCAATCAACCGCTTTTCTTTAGTCTTTGTGCGACAGGCTATCTCTAAATTATGAATATTTTTTTGATAAAAAGAATGCTGGTGAATGGCTTGTATTAAAACTTGTTCATCATCAATTATCAATGATATTGGTTTATTAATTAATTCTTCTTCACTAAAACCAAATAATTGTTGAGCAGCACGATTTACTTTTTTTATTTTCCCTATATTATTAGTTATAAACAAAGCATCTGCCATTGCAGTGATTACTTGTTCCATGTAGTTTTTGTATAAATTTAAATCAGAGTAAATTTCAATGTATAGTAATAAAAAAGCTCAAGTTTTTGCTGGATTATGCAATCATCACACTAAAAATTAATAACTCAATAATTAAAAGTAACAATTAATAATTTAGTACCACTGATGATTATTTTAGTTATTCTTTCAAATGTTGGATCAATATACAAGCCTGTTTGGGTAAAATTTGTAAAAGTTACTAATACTCAGTTTTATTACTGAAATTGATATTAATTGATTAATTGTGCTATTTTTTCACATCAACCCAGTGTAGTTGAGCGAAAATGACCATGAGCAAACTTTTGATTTGGTTGATCAAAATTAACTAGGTAAGCAGAAATGGCATGTATTCTACCTTTTGGTGGATTGACAATTAAATATAGTTCTGAATGGTCTTAGGAGATTATACTTAATAGCGCGGTTTATAAATGATCGCTATTCTAACAAAACCACTCTTGTGCAATCCAGCGCTGGGTAAAGCTGAAAGTTATATTGTTATCCATTTTACTATTTTTCTAAAGTATAATATATCACAAAGCCTTGTTGTATCAAAAAGTAAACTTTTATTAAATGAAAAATTGCACTGCGATCGCCTAAAATTTAATGTTGATAAAGTCGTATTTATAAAGTTAGTCAAAACCCAATGAATCACCAGCGTGCTAATACTCTTAAAGCTGCATTTCAAGTTTGTAATGTTGAACCGCTAGAGGGTGCAGACATGGAGCGGTACTATGTTGATTTATCAGCAGTCCGCAAAACTTCAGCAATTGAACAAGTTAGTCAAATTTTAGACTTTCAAGAACCCACAGATTTCCGCACCATTTTGTTTACTGGACATCGCGGCTGTGGGAAAAGTACAGAGTTAAAACGCATTCAGAAGCAATGGGAAGAACAATATCACGTAATTTATTTAGAAGTTAACGAAGAAACAGATATTAATGATGCTAATTATACCGATTTATATTTAATTGTTATCAAGCGAGTAGAATTTGAGTTACGGAAATTAGGTTTAAAATTTGATGGTAAACTTTTAGAAAACTTTGAATCTTGGTTTAAGGATATTACCAAAGAGACTGAAGAAAGTGTAGAAAAGTCTGTGAGTATTGAGGGAGAAGCGACTCTGAAACCAGAAGCACCATTTATCGCTAAATTGATGGTCAAATTACTGGCACAAATTAAAGGTTCTGATAAACAAAAAACTACGATTCGCCAAACTTTAGAAAAAGACCTATCACGTCTTAAAGCAGATATTAACCTTTTATTAGGGGATGCCTACGTTAAACTCCGAAAAAAATTTCCTCAATATAAAGGTTTATTGATTATTTTTGACAACATGGATCGTGTACCACCGACGATTGCAGAACATTTATTTTTTGATTATGCGGCTCAGTTACAAGAACTAGATTGCACAATAATTTATACAGTTCCAATTTCTGTGCTTTGTTCCCCGAAAAACCCACTTAATCAGTTTAATGGTAATCCTCATATTGTCCCAATGGTGAATATTTATGAATTGGAACGCGATCGCTGCCATTTAAACTACAATCAAACGGGACTAGAAGCAGTTGCCAGCGTCATTGAAAAGCGGGTAGATATTGATGCTGTATTTGAATCTCGCCAGGAATTGCTAGATTTAGCAAAAGCCAGTGGTGGACATGTCCGCCAATTAATGCAAATGATACAGACTGCTTGCCTAACTGCTAGTACTCGCAAACATCCCAAAATTATTGCTGAAGATATTATCTATGCCGTGAAACAACAGCAATTTAATTTTGAAAGGTTTATTCCTGAAGAACATTATGCGTTTTTAGCCCAAGTTTGTCTAACCAAAAATGTCAGCAAAGATGATATTGGTCAGTTAATGCTGTTTAACACTTCAGTTTTGGAATACAACGGCGATAAACGATGGAATTATCCCAATCCAGTGGTGAAGCAAAATGAATTCTTCCAGAAAGCCATCGAATCCGCACTTGCAGCGCAACCTTAATTCAGAAATAGGAGCGTTTATCGCCCTGAATCAAGAGGTTTTTGCTCAGTTACTCACCTTTATAGACTTTGCAGAAAAGTTTATGATTGGTTTTGTAGAAATTAATTTTCCCCCAGATGTAGAAATATTAGTTGAGGCGCTAAAAACAAATCCTGATTGTCGGGATATTCAATTTATTACGCTGAGTTTTTCTGATGCTAATTTGCGATTTCTCAAGGATGAAATTGTCAAGCTATTACCAACTATTGAGATAGAATCTAATAAAAAATTAGTCTTGATTGTACAAGGTTTAGAAAAGTCTATTGGCGTTTATGGAGACTATCCGCCAGTTTTACAAGACCTCAACTTTGTCCGAGATGCTTATAAAAGAACTGTTCCTCATCCCATACTGTTTATTCTGCCAGATTATGCGCTGACTCGGTTAGCCAAATTTGCTCCTGATTTTTGGGCTTGGCAATCGGGGATGTTTCGGTTTCAAACATCTCAAATTACCAAAGATCATGCGATTAATGAGGCTAAAAATACTGAGAGAATCGTAGACAGATTAGAACCTCCAGAAAAGCAAGAGCGGATCGATTTATTACATCGTCTGCTAATGGAATATAAACCTACTGGACATCAGCCGGTAGGAGAAAACCTCCGCAACTGTAGTAATATTTTGCATCAGCTAGGAGTCGCTTATCTGAGTAAGAATGAACCTATCAAAGCTAGAGAATATTTAGAAGAAGCCGAAAAAATAGCTAACGATAAAGATTCCACCTTCTATGCTGAAGTCCTCAGCACATTAGGAGATTCTTATGGGCAGCAAAGGCAATTTGATACGGCAATTACTTATTATCAAAAATCTTTAAGTATTTCACAACAACTTCAGAATCCTCTCGGCGAAACTGCTGCTTTGTTTAAACTGGGCAATGCTTATCTAGACTTGAGGCAATTTACACACGCTACAACTTTATATAAACAGTGTTTAGAAATTGAACAACAAATAGGCGATCGCTATTCCCAATCTGGTATTTACCACAATTTGGGAATAGTTGCCCAAGATTTGCGGGAGTTTGAGGAGGCGCGGCGCAATTACCAACAAGCTTTAGCTATCAAAATCGAATTTGGCGATCGCTATGAGCAAGCTGATACCTACCACCAGTTGGGAAGAGTTGCCCAAGATTTGCGGAGGTTTGAGGAGGCGCGGCGCAATTACCAACAAGCTTTGGCAATATACATTGAGTTTGGCGCTCGTTATGAGCAAGCTGACACTTACCACCAGTTGGGAACGGTTGCCCAAGATTTGCATGAATTTGAGGAGGCGCGGCGCAATTACCAACAAGCTTTGGAAATCTACATCGAATATGGCGATCGCTATTCCCAAGCACGCATTTACAACAATTTGGGAATATTTGCCCAAGATTTGCGTGAATTTGAGGAGGCGCGGCACAATTACCAACA
Organism: Nostoc sp. UHCC 0251; assembly: GCF_034932245.1. NCBI lineage: Bacteria > Bacillati > Cyanobacteriota > Cyanophyceae > Nostocales > Nostocaceae > Nostoc > Nostoc sp. UHCC 0251. Next base: position 1,278 of record NZ_JAYGHD010000450.1, on the reverse strand, counting down.
AGCTTTGACTATCAAAATCGAATATGGCGATCACTATTCCCAAGCTAGCACCTACTACGCTTTAGGAACGCTTGCAGAAGCAGAAGAAAACTACGCAGAGGCGAGGGTTCATTTGCAGACAGCGTTGGAAATATATGTTGAGTATAAGGATGAATATTGGGGTGCGATCGCACGGGAGGCTTTAGAGAGATTACCAGAGTGATGGGGTGATGGCATTTAACAGGGGTGCGACCAGATCATACTTATTAGGCAAGCGTTGTTAGTCGATACAATCAAATTGCAAGAGGTTGCATTGAGATAACACGGCGATGCAAATACTCAACGGCAAGACAGCACTTATTGGCAAGCAGCGCGATCGCATCAATGTAATAACGCTTCTATGTTGAATTCAATACAGACCTAACCCCCGGCCCCTTCCCTACTAGCGTTGGGGAGTAAGATTCAAAGCCTCTCTCCTTTTAGGCTACCGTGTACACACAAGTCGAATTTCTTCTTAAATCCCATTGAATTCGGGTGGTCGTTTATTGAATTTGGGTAGTCGTTTATTGAATTTGGGTAGTCGTTTATTGAATTTGGGTAGTCGTTTATTAAATTCGGGTAGTCGTTTATTGAATTCGGGTGGTCATTTATTGAATTCGGGTCGTCGTTTATTGAATTCGGGTCGTCGTTTATTGAATTCAAGCAGTGGTTAGAGTGGAGTAAAACCCAGATTCTTGAACAACTTCAGACTTGTGTGTACACCGTAGCCTTTTAGGAGAGAGGAATCGAAGTGGGGTCAAAATATATGCCAAAACTACGTCAAAATTTAGATAAACGCGATCGCACTTACCAACAATGCAGATTACCCAAAGTCTCCATACAGCAATTCTCGTGACTAACTTAGAACGCTCTGAACACTTTTATGGCAAAGTATTGGGATTATCTAAAATAGATCGTTCCCTAAAATACGCTGGTGCATGGTATCAAGTTGGCAACTATCAAATTCACCTGATAGTTGCACCTACTGTCCCTACCGAAAACCCAAACGAAAAATGGGGACGCAACCCCCACGTCGCTTTCTCAGTTGCTAACTTAGACACAGCCAAACAAGAGTTGCTCAATCATAATTATCCCATTCAACCCAGCGCTTCCGGCCGCCCTGCTTTATTCACTCAAGATCCTGATGGAAATATTATCGAGTTGAGTCAGCAATAAAGGGGAGTAGGGAGTGGGGAGTGGGGAGTAGGGGAAGCAGGGGAAGCAGAGGGGGACAAGGAGAATAACTAATGCCCAATGCCC
>NZ_JAYGHD010000449.1:0-6713 GCF_034932245.1 Nostoc sp. UHCC 0251 | reverse complement strand
TGTCTACGACGGGCTACGCCTACGCGCGATTCTTTTCTAATAACAAATACAAGACTTGTTTTTTCTAATAGTATAGCTTGTATTGATTGCCTCATCAGGCTTCTAGCGATCGCGCTCCCGGAAAGTGACAGAAGAGGGGTATACTCTCGTAAATATTGAGAAAAATCCGGGTAATGGATAGCTTTTTAAGGGGGGTTGGGGGGATCTCTTATCGATAATCTTGCTTTTGAATACTTCCCAAACGAGCAGCATCACGAATATTGTAATCTGGTCGAGTGAAGCGATTTAGCTGCATCTCAAAAAAATCTCGATTTGCTTGTAAATGCTTGGGATTTGGGTCATCTAAAGGATATAAAAGAGCAGTTCGCAAGGCTTGAATTACCGCAGAAGTAACACAATACATTGACCGTTGGAAACTAACTCCCAACTGAATCAACATATCTTCTTCACCCCGGCAATGTTGGCTGTAGTAATCAACCAGATATGGAGGCAAAAAGTGCAACATATCTTGCATTAATAATGTCGGGGGAATGCCAGCAGTCCCCACTGGGAATACATCAGCGTAAAGAATACCATAGTGAAAGTCTTTCTGGTCTGCCGGTACTTGACGCGCTTGAGCATTATAAGATTTCGTTCCCCGGAAGGGTGCGGTACGGTAGAAAACTGCTTCTACATAAGGTAATGCAGCTTCATATAGCCACATGAAACCCTTAGATTTGGGGACAATTTCGTAGCATTCACCACGAATATAAACGTGATGGTAAATCGGACGACCTGCGATCGCAAATATACCATTAACTAAGAAATTCATCGCCTCTGGGACGCTGCTAATGGTACCTTCGTCATAGCGATCAGACATTTCAAAGAACACCGGAGCCATGATTTCCCAGAATAAGCCCAGGTTGGCGTAGTATGACATCTGGCGACACTGTTCCAAAAACATATCAGGGAACAGATTGTAAAGCCCCAGCATTACGGGGTTCCCTTGGAAGTAAGCTTTAATTGCCCTGTCAGCGTTGGCTTTGTATTCGTCTGAATCTAGGTAAGGGTCAAATTGTCCACCCATCCCTCTGTGCCACAACATCGCCCGCATACAAGCTTCCGCAAATTCCATGTTAATGCGATCGTGGAACAAGTGATGCAATAACTTCGGCATTTTGAAAGTTTCACCTTTCTCAATAAATGCCAAAAGTTCTGGATGTGCAGTAGCTTCGCCGCGCCAAATTCGCAAATCAGCATCATCGCCAGCGTAATGATTATGCAGTTCTAAATACTCTTTGGGTAAGAAGTATTTAAAGAAGGGAAGCGGGTTTAAAAATTCGCGTTCAGCAATATAAAGTAGGTCACGCCAGTAAAAATCCATCGGTACAGCATAAGCTTTGTATAAACCGATGATTTGCATCAAATTTTCTGGGGTATCGGGTAACATTGCACCGCCTGCTTCTAAGCGGTGAATTACTTCAGCAAATTCGTGCTTGGAAGGAGGTAATTTAATTGCTGTTTTAATTGCTGTCATAGTAATCGTAAATTTGTAGAGACGCGATTTATCGCGTCTGGAGGATAGGTTTTGAGAGGTGATTTATCGCGTGTGGGAGGATAGATTTTAAGACGCGATAAATCGCCGTCAAGACAAGTAGTGATTTGATGGATTTTCTATTTCAGTGCTACTTCAGAGATTACGGTTTTTTCTAAGGCGGGAATTGCAGCCACCATTGTTGTAGTTGTGGATTCACTCCAACGCACTAACCAAGTGGGTTGCACTCCCAAAAAGATGATGAAAGCTGCCAAAACTAAAGCTGGTATTTTCTCAGACCAAAGGACTTTGGGATAGTAGGCGAAGTTATCGAGTTTGCCAAAACAGGTGCGGTTGAGGAGGATGACAAAATAAACTGCGGTTAATCCACTAGCTACTACACACAAAATTGTTGGAATGGGAAAGGCAGAGAAACTACCTTGAAAAACGATAAATTCTGCAATAAATCCTGTTAAACCGGGAATACCAGCACTAGCCATCCCACTTAAAACGAGTAAAGCACTAATTAGAGGTAAACCGCGTATGGGACTCATTAAACCATTGAGTTTATCTAATTCGCGGGTGCCAACTTTGGCTTCTACAACTCCCACCAAGTGGAAAAGGATTGCCAAAATGATACCGTGGCTAAACATTTGAGCGACTGCACCCACAAGTGCTAATGGAGTACTCGCAGCACCAGCTAGCAAGATATAGCCCATGTGACCGACGGAACTGTATGCTACCATGCGCTTGATATCTTTTTGAGCGATCGCAATTACTGCTCCATAGATAGCGCTGATTGCTCCCCAAATTGCTAAAGTCGGTGCAATAATACTCCAAGCATGGGGAAACATCCCCAACCCAAACCGCAGCAGTCCATAGGTTCCCAGCTTTGCTAACACGCCACCGAGAAGAATGGCAATTGGTGCTGAAGCTTCAACATAAGCATCCGGTAGCCAAGTATGGAAGGGAACTAAGGGAATCTTAATCCCAAAACCTAATACTATCCCTGCTAGTAAAAGGATTTGTTTTGCTGTTGATAGATTTTCTGTAGAGACTGCATCAAAAGCAAAATTGGTAGAACCACTCAGCCACACCATACCCAAGAATGTCGCCAGAATGAATGCTCCTGAAACAGCAGTATAAATCAGGAATTTAATTCCAGCATAACCCCGTTTTTCCCCTCCCCAAATGGAAATTAGTAAGTAAAAGGGGATTAATTCTAGTTCGTAGAATAGGAAGAATAGCAGCAAATTTTCTGCTAGGAAAGCACCTGCAACTCCTCCACTAACTAATAAAATCATGGAGTAAAACAGCCGGGGGCGTTCAGTTTCTTTACTGCTGCTGTAAATAGCAATCCAAGTTAGTAGGCTATTTAACACCAACATCAATATAGAAAGCCCATCAACACCTAATTGATAGCTTAATCCCAGAGTTTCATTCCAGGGCAAATACTCTTTAAATTGCATCCCTGGATTGGTGATATCAAATTTCAGCAGGATAAAAAGATTCCAAAACAGAACTATCCCAGAAAAAATTAATGCTGTTACACGAATGCGATAATTAGGAAAACTTAAAGGTAATATTGCTATGAGAGCAGCGGCTAAAATTGGCAGCCAGATCAAAACACTTAACATGGCAATTTGGGATTTAATAAAATTGGTAATTGTTATAAATGTCTATGAATTCACGGTAGCAGCTTAATGAAATATACTTCCAGGTGTAACCTGGAAATGAGATTTAAAAAATCTAACTAAACTAGACTGATTCTGCCAGTATCTAGATCGTAATAACCACCGACTATTTTCAGCTTTTCTGCGCTGATTAACTCAGATAAAACTGGCGATGATTTCAATTTTTCAACTTGTGCCAAAATATTTGCTTTACAAGCGTTTGCTAACTTATCTCCTGGCTCTTCTTTTGAGCTTTCCACACTTGGTTTAATTGCTTCAAGCAAACTTCCAATTTGCCCTGGTACTTGAGCGCCTTTAATTGCTGCATCTACTGCACCGCATCTTTCATGTCCAACTACCATGATGACTTTGGAACCTAATACTAAGCTACCAAATTCTAAGCTGCCAATTTCTTCTCGCGTGGCAATATTACCAGCTACACGACAGACAAATAAATCTCCAAGTCCTTGGTCAAAAACAATCTCTGAAGGCACTCGTGAATCAGCACAGCCTAGAACAGAAGCAAATGGCTTTTGGCTTTTAGCAACTTCCACTAAACGCGAATGAGTTTGGTGGGGGGTTTTACGTTTACTTTTGACAAATCTTTCATTCCCATCTACTAACTCTTGTAATGCCTTGTCGGGGGTAATATCATCTTTTGCTGCGGGTTTTTCGGCTGCAAGTAAGTTTGAGCTAAGTCCGGCTGTCAATACACCTGTACCGATCGCACCTGCACCAAACTTGAATAAAGTTCTTCTAGAAAGATTGATTTGGGGATGTTGTCTGCTCATGGAATTATCCTCACGATATTAAACTGTCTGTTTATAATAAAACTGCATTGGATACCTAAATCTAGTGATTTAGAAAATCGAATTTAAAAACTGCACTCCCCAAAATGGCCAAGTTACCCACATTCCTAAAATGCTCACTCCGAGAAGAACAGTTAAGGCATAAAACTGGGTTTGTCCAGAGGTGCTGTATTTAAGGCCTTCTCCACCTAATAGCGAAAATAAACCAACGAAATTAACGATGCCATCGACTACAAAGCGGTCAATCATATCGGCAAGTTGGGAAATTTTGGCAACTCCAAAAATAATGGTCATTTTATAGAGTTTCGGGGTGTAAAAGTCGTATGCAAACAAGTTCTGTAAACCTTGCCAAGGAAGGCGAATCGGTTTAGGAATGTTACCTAAATAAATCACGCCAGTGATGCTGCAACCGAAAATACTCGACCAAATTAAAAGTAGTGCGACATCTTTATTGAGAGTTGCCCAATCTGGTAGAAGTGATAAGCTTTGCAACACTAAAGGAAGATGTAGACTGAAGCCAAGTAGAATCATCATTGGCAGAATCATTGGCCAGTGTGCTTCAGGCGATCGCTGACTCATTTGTGTAGCTTTACCGCCAAAAATTAAAGCGAATTCTCTGGTTAAACTCACGGCTGTTAAAGCGTTTACCGTTATCACTACTCCCACTAACCAAGGTTGTGTTTCCCACAACCCATCTGCTAGTTCCATCAACGCCCAAAAGCTACCCAGTGGTGGAAAACCAATTAATCCCAAAGTCCCGACGATAAAAGCTATTGCTGAAATTGGGCGGCGTGTCCACAATCCGCCTAATTGAGTTACATCTTGGGTGATGCTATTCCAGATAATTCCTCCGGTACTCATCACCAACAATGCTGCTGATATGGCATGGGTGAGTACTAACAACAGTGCCGCTTCGTCTTGTTGCACTCCGACGGCGATGAATACTAAACCCATGTAGGCACTGACAGAATAGGATTGGCAGCGTTTAAGATCAATTTGCGCGATCGCAATTAAAGAAGCACCCACCGCTGTCACTACCCCAATGGCCACCATAGCGGAGGAAACTATGGGCGATAGGCTTAACACAGGTTGCAGTTTAATCAGCACCCATGCACCACTAGCGACTACTACCGAGTTCCGCAAAATCGTACTGGGAACAGGGCCTTCCATCGCTTCATCTAACCACAGATGCAAAGGGAACTGAGCACATTTACCCATCGGCCCGGCAATCAAGGCTAAACCTACCAGTGTCATTGTTGTCGGATTAACGTTAGCAGTAGCCGCCCACTGGGCTAGTTCTGGATAATTCCAAGTTCCGGCTAGGGGCCATAATGCCAACACGCCCATCAGCAAGAATAAGTCTCCCACCCGCTTGGTTAAGAAAGCATCTCTCGCCCCTGAGACTACCAACGGCTGGCTAAACCATAAGCCGACTAGTAAGTAGGTTCCCAGTGTGAGGATTTCCAATATTACATAGCTGAAGAACAAGTTATTACACAGAACAAGGGCAGATAGTCCCGCTTCAAACATCCCTAATAAGGAATAGAAGCGTCCCCAACCCCAATCCATTTCCATGTAACCGATCGCATAAATCTGCGCCAGCAAGTTCAAGCCAGTAATCAGAGCCAAAGCGCCGACACTCACCGAGGATATTTCTAAAGCAATGGTGAGGTTTAAACCAGCCGTAGATAGCCAAGGAATAAATACTTCTTGGGCTGGCTGATTCCAAGTTGCTTGTAAAGCGATCGCTGAATGCACAAACGCCAAAAACGTCATCACCAAGTTTATATAACCCGCCGGTCTTGGCCCCGTTTTGCGAATGATCCCTGGCGACCAAGGTACGGCTAACAAGCCACCTATTAAGGCATAGCAAGGAACTAGCCAAACAGTCTCAAGTAGAAACTGAGCCATCAACTTACCTCTATATTGTCATTAAAAATTTGGAGTTTTGAGCCAACTGGCGTTGATCCCAGTTAACCTTGCAATCGCAGATAATAAAATTTTATCTTTGTTTAATTTTCTTAGAAACAGCTTACCGTTATATTTGTCCAAATGGAATCACTTTATCTAAATAAATTTGAGATAATTCCTCTAAACAAAACTTATATAATCAACTATTTGAGTAATGAATAATAACTATTGCTTGTTATCTATGAATTAACTGTTGGTTTCATCAATAATCATCGTGAGTTTTTACTTATTGACATAAATCACAAGAGACGCAATTGATAGCGTCTCTCTACAAGTCAGCTAAATGTAATCTACACTTCTGTAATTTTGTCAATCTGCCAACAAACAGAAATAATCGCAGGCGCTTGGTCAAATTGGCTGATAGGGGCGGGTTTCATGTCCCGGTAGTCCAGCAGTTGGACTAAGATGAGGTAAGCGATCGCTAAAATGATCGAAATCGCACCTGTAATAATGGCAACTAATTTTGAACTATTCATCAGTATTTCCTTTAATGTAAATTATTGTGCTGTGTCTATATCCACATTAATACTTGAGACACATCACACACTTACCGATATCTAGAAATCCGATTTGTTTCCTGAGCCACTTGTAGAGATAGGGAACAGGGAACTATTTATAGATTTGTAGGGGCGCAAGGCTTTGCATTGGTGTCAACTTAAGCTAAAAGTAGCTTAACTGTTAGCTGACTTGCTCGCCTCGAACTAAAGTTCTAGGCTAATAGCTAAAGTCTACTAAAGTAGACTAAAG
>NZ_JAYGHD010000448.1:0-6730 GCF_034932245.1 Nostoc sp. UHCC 0251 | reverse complement strand
CAAGGGAAGGGGAGCAAGAATCAAAGCCTCTCTCCGTTTCGGGGAGAGGTTTGGAAGTGGGGTTCCAAGAATAAGTTGCACATCGCGTAAACATATTTAATAATTCGTGAAAAAACTATTGCCTATCCCCTATTCCCTACCTTCAAGACTAACTTCACAACTCAAATAAAATTGCTATATGCAAATAAAGTGTCTCGTAATCCTGCAATAATGTGGCAATGTTGCAACTCAACAAGCCAAGAGGTGCAATGGCTTGTAGTCAGATATCACCCTGATACTTGCAATCCTTTATGTAAAGAAAAACCTGTAGGAAAAACATATTAATTAAATGCATATATATGTACTTTAGTCAATAGTTTTTAGCTCTCTGTTCGTTTTTTATCTGAGAGCGCTGACAACCTAAAATTTTGTTTCAAACTGCTAAAGTCCGATTGGGAAATAGGGGTTTTATGTCATGATGGCATACTAGAATATATATGCCTTTCTTTCTAACTACAGGGAATCTCACATGGCTCTCCGTCTAGGTGACACAGTACCCAACTTTACGCAAGCCTCAACACACGGCGACATCGATTTTTACCAATGGGCGGGTGACAGCTGGGTTGTGCTGTTCTCTCACCCTGCTGATTTTACACCTGTTTGTACAACAGAACTCGGCACAGTTGCCAAGCTCAAACCAGAATTTGACAAGCGCAATGTCAAAGCGATCGCACTCAGCGTTGATGATGTAGAATCCCACAAAGGCTGGGTGGGAGACATCGAAGAAACTCAAAGCACCACTCTTAACTACCCAATTTTGGCGGATGCAGATCGTAAAGTTTCTGACCTTTACGACATGATCCACCCCAATGCTAATGCGGCTGTGACAGTGCGATCGGTTTTTGTAATAGACCCTAACAAGAAACTCCGTCTCTCTTTCACCTATCCTCCCAGCACGGGACGCAACTTTGATGAACTTTTGCGGGTGATTGATTCTCTGCAATTGACTGATAATTACAGCGTGGCGACACCAGCTGACTGGAAAGATGGAGAGGATGTTGTAATTGTCCCCTCACTGAAAGATCCAGAAGTACTAAAACAGAAATTCCCCAAAGGTTACGAGGAAATCAAACCCTATCTGCGGATGACTCCTCAGCCTAACAAGTAAATCTGAAAAGGATTTCGGACATTGACACTCCCCACCTTATGAGTACATTGAAGGTGGGGATTCTACATTCACCCTCAGAACTTGCTCTAGCAGGTTTGCACCAACTAGCGTAGAGGTTCCAACTCCTGTAGCGTTGCTTTGGGTATGCCCTACCCTAGATAAAGCAAGATTCAAAATATTTTTTGCAGCGTTAACATCCCTTTGCATTTGTAAATCTGCGTTTGCTCCATCATGCGCCGCGCTAAAGTAGTATTTAGGGGTGGAAGTGCGATCGCGCGATCGTGAAAAACTTCGACTAGTTGTCCAAAGTAACCGGTTAGGAAAATTTTAAAGACGTAAGCTGAAATTTTCGTCTATAATTTGGGCAATTTTTTTGAGTGCGATCGCCACTCCCATTTCAGCTATTGATGATAAGCTGTAGCCTAATTCAAAGTTCACGCCTGGTACTTTTATCCACCAAGCTGGCGGACAACGACCGTATATAGCTTGAGTCAGAGCTAAGAGCGATCGCGGATCGGCTGTATGTCCTGAAATAAATTTGAAAGATTCAGGTGAAAGCGATTGTACTTGTACCTGAGAACTTTCAGACATTAAACAAGCATCGATAAAGACTGCCAAATCAGCATGTGCTAAAGCTTCAGCAAGTTCCGGGGTGAGTTGGTGAACAGCAAGAGATTTTACATTTGATAGATGCAACGCCTTAGCTACTCGTTGACCAATGCCATCATCACTACGCAACTCATTACCGTAACCAATGGCGATTGCCTCCAGAGGAGCGTAGCCCATCGCATTATAATTCATCGTTTTTTGTTGTTCAACCTGTTTTTAAGTTACATAAAAAACTTGAGAAACTTGTGAGGAAATAGAGAACCTTGGAACTAATACAGTAGACATCTCCAGAAATTAAATATGTGTTACCCAGAACACTTGTAGAGACGTAGCAGTGCTACGTCTCTACATTCATTTTCACCAGATGTCTAGTTAGCGAGGCTGTGAATGGCATCGATTTTGAGTGAGAGATAACACCCCGCGATTGCTGCTTGCGATCGCTAACAATCAGGGTCAAGCATACCCGTTGTAAGTAGCAAGATTGATACGAAACCTTAAAATGCCTACGGTATCGACAAATTCGTAGACTAGACTAGAAACACAGGGTAACAATCATTGGAATATCATGATGAGCGATCGCGACTATACATTAATCATTGACAAAAGTGGTAGTATGTCCACACCCGACCAAGCGGGTGGTAGAAGTAGATGGGAGATAGCCCAAGAGTCTACTCTCGCTTTGGCAAGAAAGGCCGAACAGTTTGACCCCGATGGCATCACCGTTTACGTGTTTTCCGGTAGATTTAAACGCTACGATGATGTGACCTCAGCCAAAGTCGCACAGATATTTCTCGAAAACGACCCTTCTGGAACGACAAACTTAGCAAGTGTACTCCAGGATGCGCTCAATAACTACTTTCAACGCAAAGCAGCCGGTAAAACCAAGCCAAACGGAGAGACAATTTTAGTCATTACCGATGGTGAACCAGATGATCGCAAAGCTGTGTTTGAAGTGATCATTCATGCGACTCGCCAGATGGAACGTGATGAAGAATTAGGAATTTCGATCATTCAAGTAGGTTCAGATGCTCAAGCAACTAAGTTCCTGAAAGCTTTGGATGACCAGTTGCAAAGTGTCGGCGCTAAATTTGATATTTGCGATACCGTCACTTTAGACGACTTAGAAGAAATGAGCCTTGTAGATGTATTGACGAATGCAATAACTGACTAAATACCGCAAGGCGGAAGTCAACCCCTTCCCTACGGGACGCTGCGCGAACTGGGAATTAAAAATGAAGAATTAAAAATTAAAAATTTCGGAATTTTTCTCAATTTTTAATTTGACATTAGTCCAGTAACTCTAAACTCTTAATTGGAGAATTGAATAATGCTAGAAAATCGTGACTATACCTTGATTATCGACAAAAGCGGCAGCATGGCCACCCAAGATCAAAAAGGTGGTAGAAGTAGATGGGTTGCAGCCCAAGAATCTACTTTAGCTTTAGCTAGTAAGTGTGAGCAATTTGACCCAGATGGCATCACAATCTATGTATTTTCTGGTAAATTCAAGCGATACGAAAATGTGACATCCAGCAAGGTAGCGCAAATTTTCCGCGAAAATGATCCCTCTGGTACAACTGATTTGGCAGGTGTGTTAAAACACGCAACTGATGATTACCTTCAACGCAAAACAGCCGGAAAAACCAAGCCAAATGGTGAAACAATTTTAGTGGTTACTGATGGTGAACCGGACGATCGCAAAGCAGTGATGAAGGTAATTATTGAAGCTTCTCGCCGCATTGATAAAGATGAAGAATTAGCCATTTCCTTTATTCAAGTCGGCACAGATCAGCAAGCTACCCGCTTTCTCAAAGTCTTAGACGATGAACTCCAAAGTGCTGGTGCCAAATTTGATATTTGTGACACAATTACTATGGAAGATATGGAAGATTTGAGTCTATCGGAAGTGCTACTCAATGCCATTAATGACTAGTACAGTTCGGCATAAATAATCCACGCATTGGAAATGTCTAAAACCCTACGCAGTGGTAATTACGTTAGCGTAGCGGGGCGTAGCCCATTACTAATTACGAACTACGAATTACGAACTACGAATTACGAATTACGAACTACGAATTACACAAAGCGGTACTAGCTATAACATTTATTAGGAATTGCCAAAATGGATTCCATTGATAAGCTATTAGCTGAACTCCAAACCGAATACAAAGAAGTACAACCAGAACAGCAGCAGTCAAAATCAGCCACAGCCAAATCCTTTATTGCATCATCGCCAAAGTCGGCATCTTTTATAGATAACCTTTTGGCAGAAGTTCAGGCTGATTTTGCCGAAGAGGATGCTGCTATTGAATTAGAAAAACAGCAAGAACTAGAACAGGAACGAATTCGACAAGAGCAACTCAAAGCCAAACAACTAGAGGCTTTGAAAGTGCAAGCAAAAGAATGGTTAGCTAAAGTAGATCCACTTTCATCCGAAGGCCTTTGGTTTGAAAGGTTTGCTGAAAGTTACCCCTCAAAATTAGAGGCAGCAATTGAATATTTACGAAACAATGAATAAATTTAAAATTCAAACATAAATCTGTTACAGGACTCATATTTGATTGTTAAAAAAAATCATTAGAACTCAAAAAGGCTTCTTGCCTATTGCCTATTGCCTATTGCCTATTGCCTATTGCCTATTCCCCTAACCAATATTAATGGCGATTTGTTCTAGCTGAGTGTTGAACAGCCCATTCATGCATAGCATAGAGAATTGGTTGCAAAGTTTCTCCTAAAGGTGTCAGTGAATATTCCACTTTGGGCGGAATTTGGGGATAAATTTCTCGATGAATAATGCCGTCTTCTTCCATTTCTCTGAGTTGCTGGGTTAGCATTTTTTGCGTAACTCCAGGTAAAGCCCGTTGCAACTCACCAAAGCGTTTGACGCCAGTCATTAATTCTCTAATAATCAAAACTTTCCAGCGTCCGCCAATCACTTTTAGGGTAGTTTCTACTTCACAAGTCAGCCTGAGATGGTTTTCTGCTTCAGCTTTCATAGTTAGTTTTGTTAATTTGAAGAAGGCAAGAGGCAGACCTCCTGCCTTTCAAGCTAGATGTTGAATTTTCTCAATTCTTTGAACATTAGATACTCAAGGATATCTATAATTATGACGTAGCTACCAACTCAGAATCGATTTCCGAGGGCGCACTATCTTGGACTAGCGATCGCGTTTCACCATTACGCTGTAGGATACCACCAACCATTGCCAACAAGGCGTTTACCTTGCGGGTTCGCCACATATCTACAAGTTTTTGCACTTCAGTAGCAGACATCCGTCGCATCATCGCTTCGTAGAGATAAGCAGCATGTCCAGTTTCATCTTGGGCAATACAAAGCATTCCTAATTTCAAATTACGAGCGTTTGGATCATTATCAGGCAATACTTTCGCCATTCGCGCAAAGTCTTTACTAGCATCTAACTCCAGAATGTATGTGCTAGCCATAAATACTTCCCAATCAATGACAGCCGGCTTTAGCTGTTCTTGGGTGTAGCCTTCAAAGAATGCTGCGAAAAAGGGACTACGCTGTTGTGATTTTTTTGTAGATGTAGTTTGGGGTTGACTCTTAAAATTTATAACTTGTTTATTCATCTGTTGTAAGGCGTGGGCAAAAGTTTTACCATGCCTAGTTTCATCTGATGCATGTTTTGCTAGTTTTTCGGCTAGCCATGTATCGCCTTCGGCAGATGCGCGATCGCTAAGTGCAGATAAAAATGGCACAGACCCAGATTCGGCCAACTGAAACCCCGCAAGGATGTTAGGGCGGGTTTTAGAATCACGAATTTGAGCAGCAGAGTAATAGGCATAGGCACCTGAACCAGCTAGATGCAGAACGTGAGTCAAGAAGTTCATCAAAAATTCCCGCTGACAATTGGAAGGTTACAATTCTTATTATGTCAACGGTTAACAAATATATCTTTTCATTTTGCTAGTATCATCCCACAGAGGTAATGCAGGTAAGTTTGGATGGAGAAATTAAATAAACCAGTACGATTTTGGCTTTGTGCAACTATCCTAATTTTGGGTTTGATAGGTTGCGATCGCTTTATCGCTACTTCTGGAGAACCAGTTGAGCGAGTCAGTGATGGCGATACTTTAGTAGTGAAAGATACTAACGGCAAAAATCTTACCGTGCGTTTTGCTTGTGTAGATGCGCCAGAAATAGCCCATACTAACAAAGAAAAGCAGAGTAAACGCACTAGCGATCGCAATCAATTTACTTGGGGTGTGAAAGCCCAAGAACGGGTACAAGAACTAGTGCAACAAGGAGGCGATCGCGTGACTTTGAATATCACCGATAGCGATCGCTATGGACGCAAAATTGCTGAAGTTCGTTTACAAAATGGCACTTTTGTGCAACAGGTATTGTTGCAAGAAGGATTAGCAAAAGTGTATCGTCCCTATTTAAACAAATGTCCTAGCAAAGACTTAGTTCAACAAGCCGAAGCTAAAGCGAAAGAACAACGGCTTGGCATTTGGAGTGATACTAAATTTGTAAATCCTTGGGAATATCGCAGCCTATATAAAAAGTAAAAACCAAAGTGAGAAATTGCTTGTAAAGGCTTAAATCAAGGCTGAATAGAGAAAAAGCGGGTATTTGGTTCAACTTTTTAAATGATTTCAGCGAAATACTATCGTAATTTTACTGATACTGCTATATTCAGTCTGGAATCTCCCTCTGTACATTTGTAGCGCTCAATTTTTCCATCCCGCGAGGAGTGATAAATTGAAAACTTCTCATAACGCGATTTGCGTTCTCAAACTGGGGTTTGAGTTCTCATTTAAGTATATTTAGTACGCAAAAGCTAATATTGAGTTCTCATTTAAGTATATTTAGTACACAAAAGCTAATATTAAGTTCTCAAACTGGGGTTTGAGTTCTCATTTGAGTATATTTAGTACACAAAAGCTAATATTAAGTTCTCAAACTGGGGTTTGAGTTCTCATTTGAGTATATTTAGTACGCAAAAGCTA
>NZ_JAYGHD010000447.1:0-6832 GCF_034932245.1 Nostoc sp. UHCC 0251 | reverse complement strand
AGTGATGAATCTTTCTACTCACTTGTCACGGCTTTTTTACGCTTTTTTATGTCTATTTTTGAAAACCACACCTTTTTCCCGGTCTAATATAATTGCAGGTTATAGTTGAAGTATTTATAGTCAACGAAAACTTATGCTTGACCGGATCTGAATAACTAGTCAACCCTTAAAATTGCTTTTTTATGACTTTTTCAGCAAGCCCTAAGTATTTATTTTGCTTGTAGTATTTCATAAGACACTCTGGTAATGAGTTTGCTGCTTAAAAGTCAACCCATTTGATATCAACCACTCGCCCTGACACAATCACGAGTTCGCATTGATTAACAGGATCGCAGGCCCAATCAATTGCGGTTTGCCTCAATACGTCACTGCCGCAATTAAGATATTTCCTCATGTCTTGTAGTACAGCTTCTTCTTCTATTACTGGAGGCTGAACTATAACGGCGATCGCAGTCAACTTTTTAGAAGAGGCAAGGGGCAGAGAGCTATTTGCGGGAGTTGTATGGGAGGCAATATCTCCCCACCCTTCTTCCTCTGCTCCCTGCACAGGAGTCTTTTCACTCAATTGCTCTACTTTCTCAATTTCCAAAGCCTTGATAGCTGTCTTTGCCGTTTCTAGAACAGATGCAACAGGTGATTTTTTGCGACTTGGCAGAACATGAGGTGTGAAGTTCGCCCAAAATTCCCTGTCTGACTGTTTTGGTGTATTCAAGTAAGCCCCAGGATTAATGCAACCAAATTCATCTTTGGGTGGCTCTTGAGAAATTAGAGTAGGCAAGGCATAGTCTGCTACTTGCTCTACCATTTTGGTTAACGTGGGTGTTTGTGTTACACGTACTTCTTGAGGTAATGGTGTTGCTGCTCTAGCTTGAAGCGCTATCTGTTCCTCATCTTGGGCGGTGTCTAGCCCATTCTCCTTGCGGGTTTGGATATTGACAACGCGATGAATGAAAGTCGATTGATACCATTCCCACTCAATCGCTAAGTTAGTCGGTTCATTGCGGAAGTGTTTCAGTACCTTGGCTTTGTTTGCGTGCAAGTCGCCGCCATACTCCTTCATCCACCGAGTAGCAAGGGCGGTTTGAAATTCTGCATCAAGCTTGCCCTCTTCATTACGCCACGGGCCATCTGGTAGCCAATCCCAAATCACCTCATTGGTTTTTTTGCGTTGATTTTTCAAAAATGGGTCGGGCAGTGGCGGCGGAACATTTACCTTCATGAGAGACTGACTTGTTGGTTGCGTAGTCTCGGATTTTTTTGGCAACAAAGTGGAGAAACTTGAATTAGGTTCTTCTTGGACTTGAAATCCAAATTCTCTTTTTTCTTTTCTTTCCTGTGAGTCGATGTCAATTTGAGAGGGATTAAGGGAGAGATCCCTTAAAGGGAGATCCTTAATTGGTAATTCCTTAATGGTAATTCCTTCGTCTACCATTTCAGGTAGGGGTACTCCTACCATTTCAGCTACCACTACCCCTGCCTGATTTGGTACCACACCCCTACCTGATTTGGTACTACTACCCCCACCTAATTTGGTACTACCTGCTTTACCACTAGTGATTTGTTGTCTGATTTTTTCTAGATATTTTGATGCCATCCATTGCGAATGATGTGTGATTTCATAAATTGTGGTTTTCCCTTTTCGTTCTTGGGCTATTTTGATAAACCTAGCTGCAATCAGGATTTGTAGGGTTTTCCTGACAGTCTTTTCATTCATTAAACAGATTGCTGCCATGTTAGGAATTGACTCAAAACATCCGTCTTTTCCTGCTCGTCTAACTATGTGTCCATACAAACGATATTCTTGGGGATTAAGCCCATAGTCGTCTAGAAACGATGGAACGACTATTGCAAAATCACTGCGATTGCTTACAACAGAATTACTCATTTTCCCCTCTATGCTTTCTTCTCATCCTTTATTGGGTTTTGAGCATGAAAATATTGACGGTGCAGACTTAACACTGCGCCGATTTAGAACCCTGAACTATTCGTGAATATGATTCTTTAAAAACTACTTTGCACCTTGTTTAGTGCCGAGCGATCGCTTTATCTTTTGAATTGCTAGAAAAGACTTGATCTAAAATACTTTCAGGGTATAAACCCACATAGCCGAACCTTGGGTCATGTATCTGTTCTACTTCTACCCCTTGCTTGCGGCATAACGCGCTAGCTTTCTTTCCCTTGCTGCCGGCTTGTGAGAGTGATATCTCAAGTCCTCGAAGTTTAGCAAAACCCATAACGCTGTACTTGTGACCACATGGGCTATTGAACCGATCTTGCTCAACTTCAACCGCTTTTAGTCTTGCCAGTACTTCGTTTTGACGGCGTTCTTGTTCCAATAGCCTTTGCTCTTGTTCTGCCATCTGTTGGGCGAGTGCAGCAAGGATTTGAATCTGGGTCATTGCTGGTTGCGGGATATTTGAAGCTTTAGCGATACGCTCACATTCCAAGAAATATTTGCGAACGACCTTGCCTTGCTCAGTACCCGCCATCATGCCAAGAGACTTAAAGCAGTCAACTGATAGCATGACTAATTGGCTAGGACGACCACCAGTAGAGGTTTTTAACCCTTTGGCTAAGAAGTCTATACCTTCTTCAAAATTGCTTTTTAGCTTTTTTTCAGCTTTTTGCTTCGTAGAATATCCTAGCCAAACCCAGGCATCATCTAAGTCTACCGGAAATATTTCCTGAGATTGGTAAATTGTCAATGCCAATTGCTGGCTAAATGATAAATTAGACATGACTATTCCTCTGTTTTAGCGGTTTAGTTATTCAAGCGATCGCAATGCTTGCCGGCGGCGATCGCTTCAGGCTGCTATATCTTCAGTTACCTCTTCATCAGTTTCAGGAAGTTGGTGTTTTGTTGTAGCGATTCGCTTACTTAATTTCTGTTGATTTTTTTCCGCCATCTCTGCATCGTTATCTGGGATATAAATCAGTAAGTCTCCAGGTTGACAATCAAGAAATTGACAAATATCGTTTAGCCGCTCAGGTGACATCCGAGGCATGGTATCAGTTTTCCGTAACCTGTAAACAGAAGTTTCGGTGATGCCGATACCTTCGGCCAGGTCTTTATTTCTGACTCTTTTTTGGGCCATGATTTCATTCAGCTTCCAGCGAATCACTCTTTTATCCATCGTCATTACTCCACAATCCTAATATTCATAGTGGAAAAACGATTAATCTTCTTTTAGCGTCTACAGCTTAATTATACATAAGACTACTATTAAAATAACTTACACTACTAAAAATATTCGTGAGATGTTGACAAAAATATACGGCTCACGTATATTTATAAATAGAAGGGTAACGGCAAGCAAACCGCCTGCACCCGAACGCAAAAAGGGTTTGCAAATTACCAAACTTAACTAATTTCAATCAACCACAAAACCAAGTGCCACCGGGACTAGCAGCCGGAAGCCAAACTTGTAATGCTCAAGCCAGCGAGGATGATCTCGATGACCTACCAAGTCTTAAAAAACTGGTTATTTAGTGCCATTCGTCTAGAAATCAAAGATTTTACAGCAAAGCTGAATTTAGTAGAGTGTCCTCTTCCGAACACAGCACTTCCTTACACATCCCCTGATGCTGTTGTCTGCTGTCTTGATAATGCTCTTGGCAACTAGCTTTGATGGCTACGCCAAATCTTTTTGAGAGCGTTGTGCCAAACCACAACGTTGTTTGCACACATAACAAAGGCAATCGCCCCTGTCTGGTAAACAAAGCGATCGCCTTTTCCCCTATCACGGAGATCAATATTATGACCTATACAACACATACACAGCAAGCAATTCCTAGTTCTTCTGTTGATGAGCAAGCCCTAGCCCAAGCAGAACTGTACACCCACCTCGAATCCCAAGCCGAAGCTGTAGCTCCAACCCAAGATCCCTTGACTGCTCGTGACCGTCGCATCATTGGCGAGATTATCGAAGTGGAACCCGAATCAGTTCGCACCATCTGGATCGAAGGCGGAATCACAGTATGGGTGCAGTTAGTGGGTAGCGGACGGCTACCATTCGACCGCAACTGGTTCGCTACAACCCACCTTCCGCACCCTAAACTGTCACAAATCAAAAAAGGCCGTCAAAGTAGTACGCCAGAACTAAAGATAATTCAAGGGCGAGGAAGATTAATAAGAATAAGTAGCATTAATCTGGGGATTGGGGGATAAAGTGAAGTTTTGTAAAAAAGACAAAAGAAAGGGAAACGTCAGGATTCAGAAAATTAATTGATAACAGAAAAAGAAATGGTTTAATCACAACAGAAGTTGTGGAGAATTATATTGTGATTAAACCACAAGAAATGGAAATTCAAAACATAGACCATCTAGGAATAGTAGCAGGGATAATAGACGAGATAGGAGTAGTAGAAATAATCAATGAATTAATTGGTAAGGAAAAAGGAGAAAAAGTCAGTCCTGGTCATGTTGTGAAAGCAATGATATTGAACGGGTTAGGATTTGTATCTCAACCTTTATATATGTTCCCCAAATATTTTGAAACAATAGCCTGTGAACATTTAATAGGAGCCGGAGTAAAACCCGAATATCTCAACGACGATAAACTGGGGAGAGTCATGGATAAACTATTTATAAAAGGGCTAGATACAATATTTTTTATTATTGCCTTAAAAGCTGCTAAAAAATTTGGTGTATCTCTGTCATCATCACACCTAGACTCAACATCAATGCACGTGCATGGAGAATACAATACCAACTTACCAGAAGTAATATTTGAGAACCAACAAGCAGTCAATATCGAAGAAGCAGAAGAATTAGCTCTCTCTTCACCAAAAGAAATTACAATCACCTATGGTTATTCTCGTGACCATAGACCTGATTTGAAACAATTTATTATAGAGCTAATATGTTCAGGAGATGGAGATATACCAATATTTTTGAAATTAGCATCAGGGAATCAAACAGACTCATCATGCTTCGGTCAAATAGCAGTAGACTACCAAAAACAAATAGAGGTTGATAGCCTCATAGTGGCAGATTCTGCTTTATATACAGAATCGAATATAAAATTGATGTCTCAATTGCGCTGGTTATGCCGAGTACCTTTAACTATCAAATCAGCACAGTCATTAATATCAACCTTACCAGAATCAGAATTTACCCCCAGTAAATTATCAGGATACAAGTTTGTAGAAAAAACAGTAACTTATGCAGGATGTGAGCAGAGATGGTTAGTAGTGCAGAGCGAACAAAGAAGAGCATCAGACTTGCGTAAGCTCTCACAGAAAATTACCAAAGCAGAATCAAAAGCACTTCTTGAATTAAAGAAATTATCACAAGAGAAATTTGCTTGTGAAGCTGATGCTATCAAGGCATTATCTAAACTATCAAAAAAATTTAAGTATCACCAAATTGAGGAGAGTAAAGTTACTGAAAGCCGAGCTAATAAAAAAATAATTCCACCGGAACATCTTACCAAATATCAGCCACAATCTCCAAAAATGAAAGTAAAATTAGCACAGAAGTATTGGGTGCAGGGCGTTTTATTATTGCCACTAATATTTTAAAACCAAGTGAACTCAGCCCAGAGTCAATGCTGAGTGAATATAAAGCCCAGCAGTCATGTGAAAGAGGATTTGCTTTTCTCAAAGACCCCTTATTTTTTGCCGATAGTATTTTTCTCAAAAGTCCAGAAAGAATTGAGTCTTTGGCAATGATTATGGGTTTATGTCTGCTGGTTTATACCTTGGCTCAACGTCAAATCAGAGCCGCACTCAAAGATGCTCAATCAACCATTAAGAATCAGTTGGGCAAATCGACTAACCGCCCCACTTTACGTTGGATATTTCAATGCTTTCAGTCTATTCATTTAGTTGAAATTAACCAGGGAAAATACATCTCTAATTGGACTCAGGAAAGAGATTTTATCCTAAATCTTTTGCCAGATAGTTGTTTATTTTATTATCAATTAGCTCCATAATTCTTCTCTTTATTAATTTAATTTCTGCCGGATAATTAGCTAATCTCTTTGATTAATAGCTCTATTTCACCATGTCAACAATTTATGTTTTAACTTCATTCTATTAGTTTCATTTATGCTCTGAGCCTTTAACATCTTCATTTATTTATCTTAGACTTTCTCTCAATGCTACCAGTCCTTATTGCTCCTTATTGATAATTAGTTTTGATGCCATTTTTTTCTGATTCATGATGGCTCATATCTTTTTTTAACTTCAAATGTCTGTTTTTATTCTTTCTTGACTTTTCTCTCTCCGTAATTTCACTTTGTGACAGTTAAGGGTGCGGAAGATAGGCTACAAGAGTTGCAGAGGTCAAAGCGACTCTACCAGAGACACCCCTGGAGCGCAACGAGCGATTGAGCGAGGAACTAGAAAAAGCCTGCACTGTTTTTGGTTTGTACCACGGGGAAATTGATTGGTTATCATTCAGCACCAAACTCTTTCAAGACGGGCGTTTAGTCGGCTTCGTCGGGTGCAATCAACAAGGTTGGTACGCCAGACCAAGACAGTACGGACTCAATCGTGTGGCTCCGAGTGCTGAACAAGTGATTGCGTTGCTGGGAGTACGAGCGACAGTAGCGGCGTAAGTTGCTGGAAGTGAGAAAGGCGATTGCACACTAAAAGAAATGCGATCGCCAACAGTTGAATTTTGAATAAACACATCATGACACACAGTACAGCAAGTAACCTCTTACTTCAAGTAGGTGACTATCAAGAGAGAATTCTCCTACCTCCGATAGATGCGAATGCAGAGGTCATGGAAATCCCTAGTACTGCAAGTGAGAAAAGGCGATTGCTTCCCCTAGAGAGCCAGTCCAGTAGAAGGCATTGACAAATTAAGCAGATTGTGAGCTAG
>NZ_JAYGHD010000446.1:0-6867 GCF_034932245.1 Nostoc sp. UHCC 0251 | reverse complement strand
TCTCCTTTTACATTCTCCCTTATTTTGTATATCTTCCAAAAGTGGATGCTCCCTATCTAATTCTTAATCCTACAACTCAAAACTGTAGTCCAAACAAATCAAAAAAGCCAAAATTCACAACATATCTGGATTTTCCCCCAATTCTCTCAATCTAGCCGCTAAACGAGCCGCCTGTGCAACCGCGGCTTCCTCTCTTGCAGCAGCAGCTTGTGCTTGTGCAACCGCTGTATCCGCTTGTGAAATTGCAGCCTCCTCTGGTAACAAAACCAAATTGCCAGCTACATCGTAAAACCGCAACCATACCGCCGTTTCTCTCTCTATTGTTCCTTCATACGTTCCCAACCATAAACCTAACTTTTGACACCACAACCAACCACGCTCATTTGGTGTCAAAGATTGATATTGCTGATTATGATCTAAATGCCACCCTTGCAAAGAAGTCGGGTCAAAGGGGTCATAGACAAAATAATCTGAAGTATGAAAAGTTTGTTCGTAAAGGTCTTTCTTAACAGTCTTATCTATTTTGGCTGTAGATGGTGACATTAATTCTACAATCACATCAGGATAACGACCGTTTTCTTCCCATACTACCCAACCTTGACGAGAATTAGTGCCGTCCACATTCAGGACAGCAAAGAAATCGGGGCCACGGAAATCCTGGTTACGTACTTGGGCGCTGCTGTAATAAATAAACATATTGCCACCAGTAAAAAAATCATTCCGGTCAGCCCAAGCTTGCTGCAATGACCGAATCAACACATTCATGGCAATGCGGTGGCGATTTGATTCCAAGGGTTCTCCGTCATCAAAAATTAAATCTGTGGGCGGTGTGGGGTGTTCCCAGTCTAGAATGGCTCTTGGGTTGTTTTCGGTAGTCATGAGCGATCGCCTTTCTCAGAAAGCCTTAGATTTCTATCATAATCTGCCGAAAGCTTGCTGAAATACGACGTACAGATACAAATGGTTATAAATTATTCTTCATGCAATCTGGAAAATTGGGCATAGCTTGACGAATCCCAATTGATCACAAGAATACCAGAACAGATCAACTCGGATTGCCGTGATGATTCGCTATTATGAGCGATCGCTTCATTTACACAAATATAGACATTAACAATCCTTAATAGATAATATTATTAAGGATTGTTAAGAGGAGCAAAACTGCTCACAAACCCGATTCTTTCTTAAAAATCATCGAGAAACTGACTAAGGCGACTGATTACGGGGTCAACCTCTTGAGGAGGGGTAGCAACGGTATAAGAAGTATTATTTACTACTTCTAATTGATTTGGAGACTGAATGAACGATCGCTCATTGACTATGAGCGCCAGTTGTGCAACTTGTTGAGAAAGTTGCAGTAAATGGTGTTCCATCGCCTCCAAACGATTGGATCCCTTGGCAAAAAAACGTTCCTCAAGTCCAGCCACTTGACGTTGCAGTTCACCAATTTGTTGTTCAATTGGTGCTTTTGCTGCTGTTTGTGGAGCAGGTTGTACAGATTCCGGTACACATAAAGATTGCCACAAGGCTTCTTTACAGAGATCACTGAAAGTCTTGTCTGGTTGTTTTTCCAAATAACTTTCTACTTGCGCTAACAAGCTTTCATCAGCAAGCTCTGGGTTGAACGTGACGGATTTAACTACCTTTTTTGACCATTGGAACATCAGCTTTATGCCCTAGCAGCGCGATTGGAGGATAATTGTGCCTCTCCATAAATATACTGCCCCAAAGCATTCGCCTGTCTAGAAGGTGCTGCTAAATGAGCATTAATCTTTGCTTCTTTGAGCAGACGTTGAACGTCGTCCCAGAAAAACTCACCACCACCGCCAGTCAGAATCACATCGGTGACGCGTTCTGGCAACCAAGCGAGTACACGGCTACAGATTTCGCGTGAAAACATCTCTGTGAGATTAGGAAGAAAATCATCTAGGTTGGTTGGCTTGCTAGCGCCTTTAGGACGGTAATAACGTTCACCTCTGGGTTTGTTCACAGCGGAAATCAGGGCTAGAGATTGACTATCTGCTCCCTCGATTTCGGCGGACACCAATTCATAAAACTTGTTCATACCGAAGTCTTCGCTCTTAGAAGCACCTCTGGCAAAACGGAAGTTATCTACCATCAAAAGATCGACGGTTTGATGTCCAATATCAACGATCGCCACCGATATTTTTGTAAAATCGGGACTACCAGGACTTTTCTTCGGTTGAGCTTCAGACCACAGCAGGCTGCCGTAGCCCTCTGGCATTACCCATACCTTACTGACGTTGAGCGATACAGATTCGCCTCGGAAGTTTAACACATGAGGACCACCGACTTGGCTAATCAACTGTGCTTTTTCCTTTTCAAATTGCTCTAAAGAAAGAAAAGGCAGACCTAGTACGACTGAGATATCGTCTCTGAGTTTGAAGTAACCAGCACTTGCTAAAACTTTTACCAGTGCAGCCTCTACCTTAGATTGGCCAACTCCCAGATTTGCCCCAAAATCTGCTGCTAATTGACCAACAGCATATCCATTTCCTTGATACTCAAGCCACAAATCCATTAAGGGGTCAGTAGCCCTGGCTTCAAAAACACCACCGCGTACCTGTTCTATTGACATCTGCTTGACGTTGGCAGGTACGAACACCACATTGCCGGGTTCACGACTCACACAAGTTTTTGTGGAAGTTCTGCCTAAATCAACACTGAGAATGGTTTTCCCGGAACCACCGCCTGTCTTGGGAGGAGTATTATTAACAGCATTGATGGGAGTCGATGCTGACACTCTATTCATGGGTATAGCAGCGGCATTGATAGGGGTAGCGGCGGAAGGTTGGTCTGTCATGAAAGCTCCTAGTTCAAACTTAACTGTAAAAAGTTGTCATGCTCATCTTACAAAAATGCGAGCAACCAGAAATTCTAGGTTGCGTCAAGTGTAGCTAGAAATACGCCAAAAATTAATTCGGTCGATACTTCCGATAAGCTCATGCCTTCGCACATCTAGTATTATTTGGCATAGTGTAGGCGAATTTTGGCCAGATGTAACCCCTGCTTTCACTGCTTTCAAACCAAAAGCGTCCGTGTTTCATCTTCTAGTACGTCTTAACTGGCGCTTGAATATCCAGAAAACAAACGCTAGAACCAAACCCCCAAGCACGATTTTGGATACAGGAGCGAGGTACTTGTCCACAAGTTCATACTGACTACCCAATATGTATCCTGAGTATGTTAGCAAACCCACCCAAGCAGCGCTACCAAAGGTTGTGTAAAACAGAAATGGTAGTAAGGGCATATTGCTGATACCTGCGGGAACAGAAATCAAAGTGCGGATTCCTGGCACAAGGCGACCGATTAATACTGCTGTTCTACCTCGTCGCTCAAACCACTGTTTGGCCTTGGTAATATCTTTACTGGATATGCCCAGCCATTTGCCATATTTGTCAGCCCAAGCTTTCAAACGAATTTCACCCAAAAACTTACCTGGATAGTACCAAATAAGTGCGCCCAATACAGAACCCAAAAGTCCTGCAAAAAACACACCAATGATATTCAGCTTTGCCCCTCCTGGTTGATATGGACTTGCTGTAAATCCAGCCAGTGGCATAATCAATTCCGAAGGAATTGGGGGAAAAAGGTTCTCTAAGAACATTAGCAGGGCAATTCCCCAATAACCAAAATAGTTGATGGTATTAGTTATCCATTCAAGCATTGAGTTAATTCCTGAAATTGCTGGACTAGTTTTGTTAATAAATTCAGCCTTAGCTTTTTTAAAAGGTAATTATTCTTACTAGCTAAAGTCAAAGTAATTTTGCTGCATTATTAAAGTTGGCATCGCAACGAAGAAACAGAGTAATACCAATTCGCAATGACGCTCGAAGACTCGCTAACGCTGCGCTAACGCAATTCGCAATTCGCAATTCGCAATTCGCAATGGGCTACGCCCCGCTCCTCTCTAAGCGCAGCCATGCCGCAGGCTTTACGCAATTAAAAAACTTAGATGCAGCAAAGCTTTCAGGGGTTACATCTGCATTAAATTTTTCGTGAAATGGTATAAGACAGGTGGAAGCTAGAATCAAACCAACCACTAGATTTATGTTTTCTAATTTTTTAGATCCCCCTTAGTCGGTTTTTTAAAAGGACTAGGGAGGATCTAAAAATTTGATGGCAAATTTAAACACTTTAGAGTTTTCTTCTGAGGTTGTAGTTGTGGGAGAGCAAGGAGAAAATGTTACCTTTCCCCCTCATCCCCCTCATCCCCTCTTTTAGGCTGTCGGAGTCAATGATTGTACTCTTGGTTCCGATTGCCAGTCTAATGGATTCCAAACTCGATCTTCCAATGCCATTTGCTCAATCAAACTTGCCAGTCTCAGAGCTTTAAGAGCTTGTTCACCGCCTACTGAGGGTTGATTGCCACCATGTACACAGTTGACAAAATGTTCTAATTCTGCACTCAAAGGTTGAATATTACTGGTGTAGACTTTTTCAATCACACCATCTTGCCTGTAAAGTACTTGTCGGTGGTCGGTGAGAGAATTGGCAGTCGTTTGTCGGTGAATCAAAATTTCATTTTTAAGAAAATCTGCCTCAGTAAATGAATTTTTGCAATGGGCGACAATCCGGCGAATTTTTCGGTGAGTGACTTTACTGGCAGTCAGAGTAGCAACAATACCATTGGCAAACCCCAAGGTGGCGGTTACGTAATCTAAATAACCAGAGTCTAGGGAGCGAGTACCGCTAGCAGTCAATTTTGTTACTGGGGAAGCAGCTAATTCTAGAAGTAGGTCGATGTCATGGATCATTAAATCCAGCACAACTGAAACATCGTTTGCCCGATCTGAGTACGGACTCATTCTGTGGGCTTCTAGCGCCAGCAATTCCTCAGTTTTCAGTACTTGGCTCAGTTCTTTAAAAGCTGGGTTGAAACGCTCAATATGACCTACTTGCAGGATACACCCAGACTCGGCAGCGGCATTTACTAGGGACTCTGCCTCAGAAATACTGGCTGCGATCGGTTTTTCAATCAAAACATGAATTCCCGCTAACAGACAGTTGATACCGACGGCATAGTGCAGACGGGTGGGAACAGCTACACAAACTGCATCTACAAGGGGTAGCAGGTCACAGTAATCTTCAAAAAAACGCACCTTGTACTTGCTGGCAGTTTCTAGCCCTCGCTCAACATTAATGTCTGCCACTCCGACTAGCTCAACATCTTTCATTGAACTCAGTACGCGAGCGTGGTGTTGTCCCATGTTACCCACTCCAATCACGCCTATGCGGATCGGTCGTGGCTGGTTGCGCTGTGTATATGGATTCGGTTCTGCCACTGACATGCTATCTTGCACTATTATTCTCTCCTCAACCACCAAATTTAGAGACGCTACGGCCGTTGGCGTTTATACTCGAAAGCCAGTTACGATCCGTCTAAAACCATCCAGATGGTAACATAGAGCCTATGTTTATGAAGAATTTCAAAGTTTGTGATCGGTTCCCGTAATCCAAATATCTTTTGTATAGATAGTTCGGGTCTGTTTTGGATTTTGCACTTTCTACAATAAATATGTGTCTTTTTATTAACTTTAAAACATCTAGTAAGACTTAAGTGTAAATTCTTCAAATTTCTCAGGAGCGGCTGACTCTGCTTTGGCTTAACTGTAGGTTGCATTTAGGTAATTAATTACCGACATCAATATCTAAATTGATACTACTAAAATTACAAAGTCATGAAAAAGTAACACTTGTGCTTTTTTTCAGAAAAATGTTAGTGGAAATTATCGTCACTGTTTACTTGAAAAGATTTTTAGATGATTATTTGCAGCATCCGTCGTATAAACATACTTCTGCAAAGAAGCAAGCTAGTACCACAAGGCAAAAGTCAAAAGTTTTGGATATCAAGGTTTTTGCAAGTTTTAAAATGGTATCTTGATTTACGCCGCGCTGTGCTAGTTGTAGCGTCTTATAGAAAAGACATCACACCGCTTTTTGAGAGAAACTAGTGGAGATTATTTCTCTGGAATATTTCAGGTGGGGTGTTGTTTGCCATCACTCACAGGGTTCAGGAGTCGCTTTGGCATTGCTCCTTGACATCTTGTTAGAGGTGTAATTTGGCGATTTACAATCCAAAATTTGCAACCGAGATGAAAGCTGTAATTCTGTTATCTGGGGGATTGGACTCTTCCACAATTCTGTACAAAGCTAAGGCTGATGGCTGTGAATGTCATGCTATTTCCTTCGATTATCAGCAGCGACACCGACGAGAGTTACAGTCAGCCCTCACTGTTGCTCAAAAAGCTGCGATCGCACAACATCAGGTGGTTAATTTTGACTTACGACAATGGGGTGGTTCGGCGCTTACCGATGACGCCATTGATTTGCCCCAGGAACGTTCTCTGGCTGAAATGTCTGAAAATATTCCTGTCACCTATGTTCCGGCTCGTAATACCATCTTTTTAAGCTTTGCTCTTGGTTATGCCGAAGCGATCGCAGCTGAACGTGTTTATATCGGTGTCAATGCCTTAGATTACTCAGGATATCCTGACTGTCGCCCCGACTATATCCAGGCAATGCAGGAAGTCTTTCGCCTGGGAACCAAACAAGGGCGTGAGGGGCAACCAATCAATATTGTTGCACCCCTGATCAACCTGAAAAAAACCGAAATCATCCAACTGGGTAACCAATTGGGAGTTCCTTGGGAACTAACTTGGTCTTGCTATGCGGGTGGAGATGTCGCCTGTGGTTTATGTGATTCTTGTCGCTTGCGACTGGCAGCTTTTGCCGAATTGGGACTGGTTGATCCACTTGCATATGCTTAGTATGGGCATTGGGCATTGGGCATGGGGAAAGGGAAAGGGGTAAGGGGAAAGGTTAAATTTATCCCTTTACCCTTTC
>NZ_JAYGHD010000445.1:0-6980 GCF_034932245.1 Nostoc sp. UHCC 0251 | reverse complement strand
CCGCAAACGAGTCGCACCACCCCACACCCTACACCCCACACCCTGTTTTTTGTAAGTGTGCGATCGCAAGATACGTGTTATGTTAATACGTTGGTTTGCAAAAATTAACCTTCACCAAATCTGAGGCTGTCTTATTGCTCCTAAGTTCTATAACTATCGTTATAGCTCAACAATTTGAGGAAGTTGTGAGGATTTTACCAACCCAATCTTAGTTTTTAAAGGTAAATTATTATGAACTAATCATCAGCATTTATATTAGGTTATACTATCTCTAACCCTCATAAATACGTTAACTCTGGGTTGTGCTTCAGCTATCTCAAAGCTAGATACAGAATGCTTTTTAAATTTTCGGACAGGTCTATTATTTCCCAGATTGAGCATTACCGTGACCTATAACCTGTCAACTCCCTAGTCAACATCGTAGTAAGGTTTAATCGGCTACTGCCACCAACCTAATAAGCCTGCGATCGCCATTGATCGCAACTTGCTTTCTGCCGCCAAATCTTAACCCGAACTTACATTAATTATTGTTTCTATAAAAATATAGAATCCTCACAAAATCTTTAGATTTAAAGATTATTTTATTGTAAAGAATCAATTATGCTCTAGAGATTATGCAATACCTTTACTATCTGACCAATGCTAGTCTGACAATGCGAGTTGTTCAATATTTTAGTAAAAATGACTCTTCTGTGGAATTTATTACTGTAATTAATCAATTTCATGGTTGGATAATCAACGTCAAAATTAAATCTTTTGTTTCCAGACAAAAAAATAAAGATATTAGAGCTTTCTTGAGTGAAATGGGAATTATCTACTCCCCATCCGACGACATCCTTAGTAAGGTTCTAAGCAGTTTGGAAGCTGGAGAATCAGTAATTAATGTTATGCGGACTTATAAGACGATGATAGTTTCTCATGGTAGACCACAACCCGATGAAATTAAAACATTCCGACAACATTTAATCAGCAAGTTGGGCTACTGTCCACAAAATTTAGCATGACTTCAAATTAAAACTACTATAAGTAGTTTTACAAAATTAGGTAGCCATTATCCTTGCGAGTCTAAAAAACCGAAACGTAGTGCTGCCAAGAAGCAAGCTACGCATAGCATCTGGTAAATCAGATTTAATTAATTATTGGTATTCCTCATGAATTTATTTCAATCTAATCAGTCAGAGTTTGCCTGGTGGGTAGAAATTAACACCGATGTTCCGCGCTGTACTTATTACTTTGGCCCTTTTGATACTGAAAAAGAGGCAAAACTTTATAGAAGTGGCTATATTGAAGACCTATAAGCCAGGAACATCGTTGCAATAACCAAAGAATGTCAGCCTGATGTCCTGACGGTTTTTTAGGAGAAAATAGAGTACCAAAGAGTAACTTTCGCTCTTAAAATATAGGTACTATTTATTTGGATGTTAGTCATGGCACATCCTGCTTATTAAATGTTCACATTTTTTGCAGCATGATTTGAGGACTAAAATAATATGCGTGCAATGATTCTGGATGCACCCGGAAAACCACTGCGACTTGCTGATTTACCCTTACCTACTCCTAGTTCCAATCAAGTTTTGATTCAGGTACATACTTGCGGTATTTGCCGCACAGATTTACATATATACATATAGTTGATGGGGAACTAACAAGCCCTAAGTTCCCCTTGATTCCCGGTCATCAAATTGTCGGTAAAATTTGCGACCAAGCCCAATTTACTGGATACCAAATTGACGGAGGCTATGCAGAATATACGGTAGCTAGCGATCGCTTCTGTTTTCCCATTCCCCCTAATTACCCCGACTTGCAAGCGGCTCCTTTTTTATTGTTGTTGAAGTGCAAACCTCATCTCTGTCAACTCTAATTCTCCTGTGCTCGTCATTAATACTACATTAATCCCTAAAACACTTTTTTGCTTCGTTGTATAGTTAGTTGGAAGTATTTGATTAGTCAAATCAAACTGAATAGAATCTCCGGATGGCGGACTTTGATATAAGTAACGAGTTGGTTGATCGCCAATTAAAATTGATGAGATACCTACTTTTGCTGGTGCTTTCTTTACTTGACCTTTGACAGCTAAAGGCACGAGCCTAAATTGTTTTTGAGTATTAGAGGTATTAATTCTAATGATACATCTAACCCTTGGCAATTGTGTGTTTGCAGTTATCGGAGTTGCAAGTTGAAACTCATTTTTTACCGGATCGAAATTTATATTACATCCCTTATTAACAGAAAATTGTGGCTGGTTTTCTATTGCAGTAGCAACGCTAGATGAATTGCCATCAGAACAATATAAAGAAAACAAGCATGTTAATATTAAAAAATTGCTTGCATAACTTAATCTCAACATAATCTACTCTCCATCAACAGAAATTTTGAGTTTCAAAAGATTTATCAAACAGAAATATTGGCGTCAGAATTCAGAGTTAAATTCTGGCTAGCGGATAAATAAATGGTGAAACGCCATATTAAATCTGCATCCTTAGTAATTTTCACTAAGTGACGCAAGCGCGAACAATTAGTGGGGGGTTAAATCCCCACTAATTCATTCTAACTAATACCGCAGGTTGTCAAACAGTGCCTGGAATAAACTGATTCCAGAAAGTGAAGAATTAGCAGTACTCATTATTTTTTTGGCAAGCCCGGATTTCTCACAATATTAGAGGATATTTGAAAAGTGCTTCTCTCATGATTTGCTTAAGTGCTTACTTAAATCACAGCCAATTACTTTTAAAACAACCTCTTATTACCGCTTATTTCAACCTGCGGTGTATGGCATTAAAAGCAAGGAGCTATATCAAGACGAAATACCACATCCCCAGCATTGAGATCGGCTGTATCAACAACAATAGAGCTTCCTGGTGAGGATTGTGCAATCATATTAATACCTAGTTGTCCTTGTCCTCCACATGAAGCAGATGCAACGAGAAGATCATCTTGCTCTTGAAAAAGGGAATTGCTAAATCTAAACTGGGTAATTTGAGGTCTAGCCCTACTTATACCAAGAGCACCACCAGCAAAAATATAGCTTCTGCTTAAGCTTACACCTCTACTCCTTGGGCCAACTTCAGTACTTCCTTGGTACAGTACTTGTACATTTTGGACGAAGAAACCACTAGGAATAAAAGTCTCAACACGTAAAATACATCTTTGACGCTGACCTTCCCTTGCACTCATATTATCTAAGGTGATCGATAAGGTTCTACCGTCAGATCCAGGAAGCTGCTCTTCGACAATACATCCACCCGTTCCTGTTGCGTTTCCAAAAGTAATACTAGGGAAATCTTGAGCTAAAGCTTTGGTCGCAATAACGTTGATTCCAAGAATTGCAGATATAGACAGTAATACACCAAAATCTTTAAATTTCATCTGGATTCTCCTCATGTTATTAAAGTTTTTTTCAGAATAAATGCAGTTAAAATGCATTTATTCATGAGGCACTAGGCAGAAGACAGAAGGTAGCTATGTTCCCATGCTTAAAAGTATGGGATTGAAGCAAAGCAAAAAGCATGAGTGTCTCTTTGGCACTTTCCAATAGACACAAATCTTTTTATATTAGTGGTCTTTAGATCCACAACTAAAGTTTTTATTAATACTTCTTTCCTTTTGCCAAAATACCCCAAGATAATAAGGTGGTGAATTCTCAAACTACTTAATGCAATAGTTGAGCATCTCTATCTTTAAATTTAGAAACATAATGTGAGGAACTTGTGAAGAATAGAGTGCTTATTAAAACTTAAACATTGGAATCTAAATTTCGCGAATGCAATCGTAAAATGCTGGATTTTTAAAATGGACTAAATGCTGTATCTCAGAAGCATCACAGCATCAGCCTTAGATAAAGGTTTTAGCGGATGAGGGGGTTCAGAACTTTTTTGCTTTGGTAGCGATCGCTTGCAACGCCAACAGGATTTGTTATGCTTCAAGTCAAGTTATAATTTCTGCTCTCACAACTGAAGTCTCAGCAGTGGGATAAATACGGAAGCCCAATTTTTCGCAGACTCTTTGCATTGCAGAATTTTCAGTCAGGATTTCGGCACTAATTAGCGTTAAATGTTCATCACACCCTACTTGCAGCAACCTCTTGAGTAATTCGGTTCCTAAACCTTGACATTGATAGCGATCGCTAACTAAAATTGCAAACTCAGCTTCATTTGTACCGTGCAATTTACTTAATCTGCCAATGGCTAAAAGTTCATTTTCTTGAGTTTCTGGATTTTGATAGTCTGCTACTAGTGCCATTTCCCTGTCATAATCAATGAAACACAATCGTGTGAGTCGTTCGTGGGCAATGCGTTGACTCAGTTTAATCAAGTGGAAGTAACGGAAATAAACGCTTTCTTCAGACAATGTTTTATGTAACTTAATCATTAAAGGTTCGTCTTCTGGGCGAATAGGACGAATTGTTACATCCATGCCATTCTGCATTGTCCAAGAAGAAACATATTGTGTAGGATAAGGACGAATTGCTAGTTTTGGTAGTTGCACTTCAGTAATATTTAAGTCATGGAGAACAATCCGCGCATCAAGTGCAACTAAAGAATTTTGGCTGATTTCCTGCGCCTTTACCAAAAGCGGATTAATATCAATTTCTTTAATTAGTCGTTGTTCAACTACAAGCTGGCTAAAGCGTACCAAAAGCTGTTCTAAAGCTTCTAAATTAACTGCTTTTCTACCTCTAACTCCCTGTAGTGCTTTGTAAATACGAGTTTGTTCCATCATCCGCCGTGCCAAGGTAGTATTTAATGGCGGAAGTCCCAAGGCTCTATCTTGAAACACTTCTACTAACTGTCCACCTGTGCCAAATAGTAAAACTGGGCCAAATTGAGCGTCAATGCTACTACCGAGAATCAATTCATAGCTGTTTCTCAAATCTATCATTGGCTGGACGGTGACACCAGCAAAAGAATTTGCGCCAACTTTGGTAGTTATAGATGATGCGATCGCATTATAAGCCTCACCCACTGCATCAGCATTGTGTAAATTCAAATGCACCCCATCCACATCAGTTTTATGGGTGATGGTTTGAGAAAATACTTTCAAAACTACCGGATAACCAATTTCTTCTGCTAGTTTAACTGCCTCCCCTGCACTCGTTGCCACCTGCGTTGCTACTGTCGGAATGCCGTAAGCAGCCAGAACTTGTTTTGATTCCACTTCGGTTAGTAAAGTTCTGCCAGCTTGACGTGCTTGTTGAATAATTGTCTCTGCAATGGTGCGTTTGCAAGTATCCCCATTATCAGCAAGCACAGGGGTTTCATACAAAGCACGCAGGTTATAAGTGTAACGCCACATATAGTAAAATACATTGGCAGCCGTATCTGGAAAGGCAAATGTCGGAATTAATGCTTGGTTGAGAATTTCTGCACCTGCTTCCACATCTGCATCTCCCATCCAACTCGCAAGTACGGGTTTACCGATTTGAGCTAATGGTTTTAGTTGATACGCGATTTGTGTAGGGTCAGTCATTGCTTGCGGTGTGAGAATTGCTAATAATCCATCGCTATTTGGGTCTTTGGCAATAATTTCTAACGCCTTAGCATAACGTGTAGGGTCAGCATCTCCAAGTATGTCAATTGGGTTGTTGTGACTCCATTGTGGCGGCAATAGTTGATTTAGTGCCTGATAGGTTTCTTTTGATAATTCTGCTAGTTCACCTCCATCGGTAATTAAAGCATCAGCCGCCAAGACTCCCGGCCCGCCTGCATTGGTAATAATTGTCAGTCTTGGCCCTTTGGGACGTGGTTGCTTTGCCAATACCTCTGCCATATCGAACAAGTCAGCAATACTTTTAACCCGTAAAACCCCAGTCCGGCGAAATGCGGCATCAAATACGGCATCACTACCTGTCAATGCACCTGTGTGGGAGGCTGCGGCTTTGGCTGCTGCGGCTGTCCGTCCAGCTTTGATGACAATAATTGGTTTTGTCAACGCTACCTCCCGTGCCGCCGAGAGAAACGATCGCGCATTTCCAATTGATTCCATGTAAATAACAATGCTTTCAGTATGCGGGTCATCACCGAGATAATCAATCAAATCACCCCAACCCACATCAAGCATCGAACCAATGGAGATAAACGCACTAAAGCCGA
The DNA here is from genome assembly GCF_034932245.1 of Nostoc sp. UHCC 0251. NCBI lineage: Bacteria > Bacillati > Cyanobacteriota > Cyanophyceae > Nostocales > Nostocaceae > Nostoc > Nostoc sp. UHCC 0251. Next base: position 891 of record NZ_JAYGHD010000445.1, on the reverse strand, counting down.
CATTCTCGTGAAAACTCCAGTCCAAAATTGCTGTACACAATGCCCCACTTTGGCTGATAAAACCAACCTTACCAGGCAAAGCCATACTGCTGGCAAAGGTGGCATTTAAACCAGTATGGGGATTCATTATACCTAAGCAGTTGGGGCCAATCAGCCGTATTTTGCCTCGGCGCACTTCCTGGAGTACTTGCTGTTCTAATTGTGCCCCGACAATGCCAATTTCCTTAAACCCAGCAGAAAGAACGATCGCCCCCTTCACTCCGGCATCGACACATTCACCAATTACACTAGGAACTGTCAGCGCAGGCGTGGCTATAATTGCTAAATCTACTGGTTCTGGCACAGCCGCAATATTTGGGTAAGCTTTGATACCAAGGACGCTATGACGTTTGGGATTGACTGGAAATACCGTGCCGCCAAATGGATGGCTAATGAGATTCCAGAGGACGGTTCTCCCGACACTATTTTCACGTTCGCTAGCACCAATTACGGCGATGCTTTGGGGTGCAAATATTGCATCTAAAGGTTGATGCTGGGTACGTAAAATATCATAAGCGCGATCGCTTCCCAATTGCATAATCTTTTGCTCCCGTTACAAAGAAAGGCAGATCGCGCAGCGTGTCGTAGACAAGGCAGAAGGCAGAGGGCAGAGGGCAGTCCCAAGGAAACAAGTTTCATAGTCAAGCATGAAAATGCGATGTGAGACTTATCTATATAGATACTCATCGAAGGAGCATTTTCAAGTCAGAAGGCAGAAGGTTCAATTTCCGTAGGGGATTCAGACCCCTCCTTAATTGGGGCCACCAAAGAGCGAGATTATGGTGGGGGTCTTAAACCCAGACCTTTCAACGCGTTCATTTGTACTATATTTTCTCCCAAAATACACACCCA
>NZ_JAYGHD010000444.1:0-7074 GCF_034932245.1 Nostoc sp. UHCC 0251 | reverse complement strand
AGGTACAAAGTTTAGAAGTCCCCGACTTATTCGATACGCCGATGACTTCGTGATACTTCATGAAGACATAACCGTTGTCCAAAGATGCAGAGAGATAATCTCTGAATGGTTAAAAGATATGGGTTTGGAATTGAAACCTTCAAAAACACGACTAACTCATACGCTAAACGAGTATGAGGCAGAAAAACCAGGATTCAACTTTCTCGGTTTTAACATAAAACAGTGGAAAGTGGGTAAATACCACTCAAAACAAGGTTTCAAGACAATCATCACCCCAAGCAAAGAAAAGCAGAAGATACATTACGACCGAGTAGCAAGTATCATCGACGACCATAAGGCAGCGCCACAATCGGCGTTAATCAGTAACCTTAATCCGGTAATCACAGGATGGTCAAAATACTACTCAACCGTAGTAAGCTCAGTGGTTTTTTCCACTCAGGATCATCTCATGTATCTAAAGCTTAGAGCTTGGGCAAAACGCCGCCACAACAATAAAAAGGGTAAATGGTTAGCAAAAAAATATTGGCAAACCATAGGCGGTAATAATTGGGTATTCGCAAACAAGCAAGAGGGTAAAAACCCGATTCAATTACGTTCACATACAGAAACATCAATAGTTCTATATGTGAAAGTTAATGGCGAAGCCAGTCCTTATGATGGCAACCTAATTTACTGGAGTTCAAGAATGGGTAAGCATCCAGAAGCGACTAAAAGAATGGCAACGCTCTTGAAGTCACAAAAAGGAAAATGTTCCCACTGCGGACTGTATTTTCGAGAATCAGATGTACTGGAGATTGACCACATAACCCCTAAGAAAAAGGGAGGTAAAGACGAATACAAAAATCTCCAGATATTACACAAACATTGCCACGATGAAAAGACAACAGAAGATGGTTCTGTTGTGAAGTACACATGACAAATGTGCCAAATCATTGAGGAGCCGTGTAATGGGAAACCATTAAGCACGGTTTTGAAGACCAACGGGGTTGGTGACAACCTCGTTGAGTTTAATCTATATCAGCAAAAAATCTAAGTTGGTAACAACAGTAAGCAAAAATTTGAACCAGAATTTATCGGCAATATGAAACTCAGTCTGTGCATGATTGTGAAAAATGAAGCAGCAACACTGCCTAAATGCCTGAGCAGTGTCAGAAAAGTAGTGGATGAAATGGTAGTCTTGGATACAGGCTCAATCGATCGCACTCCCAATATTGCCCAACAACTCGGTGCAAAAGTCCATCATTTTAAATGGTGTAATGACTTTAGCGCTGCCCGCAATGCAGCTCTAAAATATGTCACTGGAGATTGGATTCTGGTATTAGATGCCGATGAAACACTGACACCAGCAATTGTACCGCAATTGCGAGAGGCGATCGCAAGAGACGAATACCTGCTCATCAACCTTGTCCGCCACGAAGTTGGTGCAGAACAATCTCCATATTCTCTGGTTTCCAGGCTATTCCGCAATCATCCAGATATTCGCTTTGACCGTCCTTATCATGCCTTAGTGGATGATAGCGTGTCAGAAATTTTAACTAAAGAACCTCATTGGCAAGTGGGCTATTTACCAGGGGTGGCACTTTCACACGTAGGATATCAAAAAAGTGCGATCGCGCAAAATAACAAATATGCCAAAGCAGCTACAGCAATGGAAGGGTTTCTTGCTACTCATCCTGATGACCCCTATGTTTGCAGTAAATTAGGGGCATTATATGTAGAAACTGGAAAAATTTCCCAAGGTATGGAGTTACTGAGACGAGGAATTAGCACTGCTGAAGAAAACTACGATATTTTATATGAACTCCACTATCATTTAGGCATTGCTTACAGTCGCTTGCAAAAATCCCCACAGGCTATTTCTCACTATAAAGCTGCCATCAAATTGCCAATTTACCCCATGCTCAAATTAGGAGCGTACAACAACTTGGGTAACTTACTCAAAGCAGCAGGAGATTTAAACGGTGCGAAAACTGCTTATGCCGCAACTTTGAAGATTGACCCTACTTTTGTTATTGGACATTATAACTTGGCGATGATATTTAAGGCTTTGGGTTTATTTACAGATGCGATCGCATATTATCAAAATGCGATCGCCTTAAATCCCAACTATGCCGAAGCCTATCAAAATTTAGCGGTAGTGTTGCTCAAAGCTGGCAATCATCAAGAGAGTTTAACAGCTTTTAAAAAAGCGATCGCTATTCATGAAAGGCATAATCCCGAAGAGGCGAAGAGGCTACGCCAGGGGTTGCAGGAAATGAAGTTGATGTAAATTTGAGAGAGCATTAGTAATAAGCTAACGCGCTTATATATTGCACTATTTCCCGTGTAGACCGTCATTAGTCATTAGTCATTAGCATTTGTGTTTACCAAGGACAAAGGACAAATGATACTACGGGTATACCTCATGTAAGAACCGCTATACTAACCCTTAGTAATCCGCTGTACCGTAGGTTGTATTTTATCTACAACTGGTTTTGGCAGAGGTACATATCCTAACTCTTCACTGAATTTTTGACACTCATTCAATGCATATTCAACAACATTTTGCAGAGTTTGAGCTTTTTGTTGGTCTTGGTACTGGTCATAAGCTAGAAGCCAGGTATAGGTTACGATCGGATAGGATTGTTCTCCCTTTGGATCTCTAGCAAAAGAAACTAAGTTTGCTGGTAATTCTATTGACTGCAACGCATTAGCAGATGTCTCAGATGAAGCGAGAACGTAATTGCCAGAATTATTTTCTAAGGCAGCAAAAGGAATCTTATTCTGCTTGGCATAGCCGTATTCTACATAGCCGATTGCACCTTGGCTCTGTTGAATCTGGGCAGTAACTCCCTCATTACCTTTAGAACCAACACCCGCAGGCCAGTTTACAGTTTTACCTGCACCAACTTTACTTTTCCATTGCGGGTCAATTTCGCTTAAGTGTTCCGTGAAAACGGCTGTAGTACCGCTACCATCAGAACGATGCACGACTGTAATGGGTGAATCGGGTAAATTCACACCGGGATTTGCTTGAGCAATTTTTGGATTATTCCAATTTTTGATTTCTCCTCGAAAGATTGCTGGGTAGACTTCCCGTGGCAATCTGATAGGCTTTTCTACACTAGGTAAGTTGTATGCAAGTACAATCGCCCCCGCAGTTAAGGGAATTGTCAGCGCCCCGCGCTCAATTTTTTGTCTTTCTTCTTCCGTAATTGCTACGTCGCTAGCACCAAAATCCACTGTTCCTTGTGTAAACTGCTGTACGCCAGCACCGCTACCTACGGATTGATAGCTAACCCTTATATTAGGATTTTGCTGATTGTACTCATTAAAACAGCGCTGGTAAAACGGAGCAGGAAAACTTGCTCCAGCCCCAATCAGGGAGACGTTATCACCACCGATGTTTGCAGCAGGGCTAGCATTTGGTGAAGAATCTTCAGCAGTTGGTGGTTGACAAGCACTAGTACCTAAGGAGATGGCAATTAAGGGTAGGAGAAAAGCTCGTCGCATCAAAAAAGGTTGAGTCAGCATAATATTTCTTTCGGGTTTTACAGTAATGTCAAGTCGCTTTGCTCCAATTAAAAAAAGGTCACTCGGTTATCCCTTAACCAAAGCGACCGCCTACATACTGTTTAGTAGATTCTTCATGAGGACTTTCAAAAATAGCTTCTGTTTTGTCGTACTCAACTAAGTAACCAAATCGCTTACCGTTTTTTCCTGCCTTTGCATTGAAAAAAGCAGTGAAATCTGATATCCGCGTGGCTTGTTGCATATTGTGAGTCACAATCACAATAGTGTAGTCTTGCTTCAGTTCGTGAATTAGTTCTTCCACGCTCTCGGTAGATATTGGATCGAGAGAGGAAGCAGGTTCATCCATTAAGACAACTTCTGGTTTAAGTGCGATCGCCCGCGCAATACATAAACGCTGTTGTTGTCCGCCAGAGAGCGACAAACCACTGGTTTTTAGTTTATCTTTGACTTCATTCCACAAAGCTGCTCGCTGGAGCGATCGCTCCACTAATTCATCCATATCGCCTTTGAAGCCATTAATTCTAGCCCCATAGGCAATGTTTTCATAAATCGATTTCGGAAAAGGATTTGGCTTTTGGAATACCATACCAATCCGTCGCCGCACCGCCACAGGATCGATTTTTGATCCATAAAGGTCTTTCCCACGGTAAATCACTTTACCTTCTACTCGACAGCCATCAATTAGGTCATTGAGCCGATTAAAACAGCGAATTAGCGTACTTTTACCGCAACCAGAAGGGCCAATCAAGGCAGTGACGCTATTTTTCAGGATATCCATTGAAACTTCTTGCAGTGCCAAAGTTTCGCCATAGTAGACGCTCAGTTTTTTGGCCTGTAAAACCGTTTCACTCGAATCTGCGTGCTTTGGCTTGACGGGAGGATTGTTGTTTTGGTGATTTTCATTCTGATTTCTAGAATTCATAACGATTGAGGAGGTTGGAAGGATACATAAAAATTTTTTCGCCAGTAGTTTAATTCACATCAGGCGTAATTGCGAATTGCGAATTGCGAATTGGTTTAATATGTGGTTTTACTAGCTACCCAACGAGAGAGAATACTAGTTAGCAAAATCATCAGCACCAGAATGAGCGAAGCTGCCCAGGCAAGTTCCTGCTGATTTTCATAAGGTAAACCAGCGAAGTTGTAGATCAAGACCGATAGAGTGGGAACTGGCTCCCAGATACCGCGAGGCCAGAATTGGGTAAACAAAGCTGTAAAAATCAGAGGTGCAGTTTCTCCCGCGGCCCGGGCGATCGCTAAAGTCACTCCTGTTGCGATCGCTCCCATAGCAGCAGGTAGTACTATCTGCAATACAGTCTGGAAGTTAGAAGACCCTACACCTACTGATGCCCACCGCACCTCTTGCGGCACTAGTTGCAAAGATTCATCACTCGTTCGTACCACAATAGGCAACATGAGAATGGCAAGGGCAAATCCTCCCGCAACCGCAGAGTAAGTACCTGTTGTGGCAACAATTACTCCATAGGCAAAGATGCCAACAATGATGGAAGGAACACCGCTTAAGACATTGGTGGCAAAACGAACCCACTTAGCTATCCTACCAGAGCTAAATTCTGACAAATAGACTGCTGCAAGAATGCCAAAGGGAATGCTAATAGCAGCAGCAATTCCCACTACAATCAGCGTTCCCACAATCGCCGGGGCAATACCTCCTCCTTCTTGCAGCGCTGCTGGTATCGACCCAGTAAATAGTTCGAGATCGAGTCGATTGGCTCCCCTAATAATGACATAGCCAATTACTAAAAATAAGGGCAGCAAGGCAATACCTAGCAGTAAAAATGCTAATATTGTCAGCGCCAAATCAATTGCTGTTCTGGGAGTAGAGTAAGAGCGCTCCATTTTAGGAGTAGGAAATTCATCATAATCCCTATCCTGGTTACTAGCTGTCATAGCAGAATCTTCTCCTTTATTAGCGATCGTTTACTTTTCATTCAAAGTTAATCGCCAATTACAAATGACTAATTACTAATTAGTACTTTTTCACTTTTTGAATAATCCAATATGCTCCGATGTTAACTATAAGTGTGATCGCAAATAGCACTAATCCGGCATAGAACAAAGAAGCTCTTTGCAAACCACCTGCTTCTGCAAATTGATTGGCTAACAGAGAGGCAATTGTATTTGCTGGCGCTAGGATTGAAAAATTTAGATCGTTACTATTACCAATCACCAAAGTGACAGCAATTGTCTCTCCCAGCGCTCGGCCTAATGCCAACATCGTGCCACCAATAATGCCAGAAAATGCTGCTGGTATGAGTACGCTGAAAATTGCTTGCCAGCGCGTAGCTCCAATACCATAAGCTCCCCAGCGCAACTCACTAGGCAGAGCTGCAAGAGAATCACGAGCGATCGTTGCAAGGATGGGCAAAATCATAATCGCTAAGATGATGCCAGCCGGAAACATCCCTGGCCCAATATATCGCGTGGAAAACAACGGTATATAACCAAAGTTATCGTGCAGCCATCCACCGATAGGTTGCAGAAACGGAATCAAGACAAAAATGCCCCACAATCCATAGACGACGCTAGGAATAGCTGCTAGCAGTTCTACCAGAAAAGTGAGCGGAGTCCGAATGGATAACGGCAAAAAATTCTCGCTGAGGACGATCGCACATGCCACACCAATTGGGAAAGCTATAAGCAGCGCAATCAGAGAACTCACGACTGTGCCATAAGCCATAGGAAGCACGCCATAAACGCCCTTTACAGGATCCCAAGCAGAAGTTGTGAGAAATTCTAATCCAACTTGTTGAATAGCAGGTATTGAATTCCAAGCAACTTGCCCTGCTATCCATAGCAGAATTCCCGCCACACCTATTGCTAGTATCCGCGTCCCCCAAAGAAAGCTTTGGTCGATCGCCTTTTCAGTTCCAGACCGCGCTTCTTGCGCTGTCATTTGAGAATCACTGGTTGAGGAAGTCATCAACTACCTCCATTAAAGCCAAATTAGCGTAAACATTAGAAAACTAATAATCTCAACCTAAAAACTTCTTGAATTGGCAAATTTTCTCTTTTATTCGTTAAAAATTCCCAATTTGCAGCATTTCTGTCTGATTAGACAAATGGTTAATGCAATATCTCGGACTAAATTATATTAAATGTATTAATTAAAGTTTTCTTGTCTCTTACGATATATTGTTTCAGCAAAAAAACAACTCAAATTTGTATCTATGGATTTAAATTTTCTCAATTTTGCTAAATTTGAAAAATAATTAAACAAACAATAATCTGTTGTTAAACTTAAATTAAACTTAATGAATAAAGAAATTGATTAGTAAAATTATTTTGGGAACAGAATAGACTTATTTTTTTATATTGCATCGAAATTCCCACTAAAATCTGCATTAAAAACAGGACTTACGCAAAAATTGCCGAAAAGCTTAATTTATCGAACCGCCAAGAACGCCAAGAATTCGTAGAGTGTGCGTAAGTCCTATAAAAGTAGAAAAAATCCGACAACATAGATTTAATAAATATTTGAGGCAATATAGGAATCATATTTGATTTCTGAAAATATTTCAGTAGGGTGTGTTATGCCGT
>NZ_JAYGHD010000443.1:0-7218 GCF_034932245.1 Nostoc sp. UHCC 0251 | reverse complement strand
TAAAAAACAAAGGCAATAGTGACTATGTTGCAATTTAAATGCCGATTAGCTTAATCTATTGCTTTATCTTGTCGCAACATCCCTATTGCGAGTAACAATGTGCGACGAAGTTCTACGTTTCTTGTTTGCTGCCAGCAATTTCTGAGATGATCAAATGCTTCCTCTAATCGTGATTCACCCAACGTCAATGCTGCTAACTCACAGATTTGCTCCTTTGGGTCAAAAAGAAAACCAGCAACTATTGCAAGTGAATCAGTTGGAGCTAATTGTAACAAAGCACTGAAACACTCCGAAATCACCTGTGGTGCTTGATCGCCGATGCGGGTTTTTAAACGAAGTAAAGGTACACCTTGGGGATTTTCTGTGTAGGCGATCGCCTTTGCAGCAGCAGTTCTTGCTTCTGGTTTGGGGTCAGCTAGTAGATCGGCTAATTCGTTCATTACGTCTGAGTAGTTCATTCTCACCAGACCTAAAGCACATATACCCCGAAGATGGGCAGCAGTATCTTCAACTCCTCCCCATACTGGCTCCATCTGAATATGTCGAATCCCTTGCAGAAAAAGGTTTTCATCGCTGTATTCTAAGTGATACAGTGCTTGTGCTATCTCTTTCTTGGCAAGACAATTTTGGTCTACTTGTGTGGGTTTGACCATCATTCGAGCAAAAGCTTCTACAAGATCGCCAACCAACTCAGTCATAGTAGATTCGCCTACTATCTTGGCTGCTTGGGCAACAGCTATAGAATATTTACTCTTAAGACCTTGGCGTAAAATTATGATCCCTTCCTCACTTGTGGGATGCTCTCGAATTTGGGCAAGAATAGATAAAGTTTCTTCTAGTTTTCGTGATTTTGGCATATATCATCCCACAACCAGGCGCTCTATTTTGGACTTAAAGCACTTACCAGTAGTAAAATGCAACAAGTATTAAATATGTCTGGTTTGTTATCTGAATCTATTAGTGCTTAGTCTCATTTGACATTAAAAGCTTACTATTAAAGCAACGATCCGCTCGTACTCTTGCTGTACTACTGAAACAGGCAATCGATTTAATCGGCTTTCTAGCACAAGTGGAACTCCCACTGGAAATTGAGTAATATGCGATGTCCACCAAGTATGGGGTGTAATGCGTGAGTGAATATCTTGCCGTCCATCATTGTCTGAGATGTGAATCTCTAAAAGTTTCTCTGGTGGAAGTCCCAACCATTCATTCAACAGTATTTCGGTTTTGTCACGCCAAATATTGAGATGGGCCAAGTCAACAACTATCTTGACTTGGGGAACATCTTGACAAAATTGAGCAAGTTCTGAAGCATTATCTAAGAGGTTCTCAACAGCACTATTTGGGAGTGTAGGATACATTGTTTCTACACCCAGAACAATACCTCGCGTCAGACAAAGCCGATGAAGACGATGAATGTTTTTTACAAATGTTGTATACGCTAAGACGCGTTCAGTTGTTTTACAGAAGTTTCCCCCATGCACTGAATAAGCGGTAACACCCATACTAGCTAAATAGTCTATCAGTTGCTCAAAATATTTCCAATCTTGAGGTTGAGCTAGGTTGAAAGGATAATGGCGTGCGCTCCAAACAAAAGCGTGATGCGCTCGATAGACCATTCCCTGTTGTCTAAAATCCTCTACTGCTTGCGCTGAATCAGTATCAGGTCGAGGCCCAATTGCTAGCTCAATATACCGGATTCCTGCATTCCAAAATATTGTTAATGCTTCACGGGTTGAAACTCCACCATAGGCTGACAAGCTCAAATACAATTGCATCAGTCTTCCTCTATGGATGAATAATTAAAAATAGCTCTTCTAGGTTTAAGTGCGAATATTTTGAGGGAGTAACCTACTAATGTGCTGATTTCAGCCGCTAATTGCTGTTTTTGTGACTCTGGATATTCCATATCTCTAAGTAAATATTTTACGTCACCATAAATGTAGTCCTCAATTTGCCCTTTTATAGAAGTTTCACTACACTCGTTGACGTTATATATGCGTTTTAATGGTATTTCATTGAGCGAATGCTCAACTGAACCTAATTTTAGAGACAGAGTATAGCTATACCCGATAAAGTTACGTTCGTCATCATAACCATTCAGGTCTTCGTGAGTTTGGTAGTTGCTCAAACCTATCGGTAGTTTGAGCATTGCCAATAACCAAGTAGTTGGATCTTCTGCAATACTAAATTCAGATTGGCGCGTGTACCAATTATTACTTTTAGTCTGTTTTAACTCTTGCACAAATGTTCTTAGTCCTGGTGTTGACAACAAGCAACGAGCATCATGTGCCAAAGCATCAGTAATTCGTTTGAGTTCTATTGCTTGTGCTTCTACTAAGCTCTGTTCTGCGTCACGAATTTCTTGCATTCGTGTAATGACCAACTCTTGCAAAGAAGCAATTTGTGGATCGAATTGGCTGGAATGATCTTGTACTAATTCTTCATACAAAGAAAATAGGGAATTAGAATCTGCCATAGCATTCCTCAATTTGGAAGTACAAAGTATTAATAACTATTGCAGTTTGAAGCTGTTGAACCTGGTTTGATAGTTCTTTTGTACTAATATACCACTAACTCTTTCAATCGATGCTTCAACGCAAAATTATTTTTTATCCAGCAGTTGCTAGGAGGATTTTGATGCCCAACTGGAGTGCGATTGAAGCTAGTTTTTTACATCTAACCCAACCACAGCAATTGGGTGAATTAGCATCAAGTCTGGCACACTTGAAGTCTTGGGTACAAAGTAGCGATTGTAACCAAGTTATTTCAGTATTGTTACACGAAAGTTTGTTGTATTTGTCTTTAATACAGCAAAATAGTGAAACCTATAATGTCGAATTAAACCAACTTCAAGACTTGTTACAAGATTGGCAACGCAATTGGGATACCATCAAGGAGCAATCAAGCCAAAGGGTAAGCATAGCTGATGTTGCTTCTAATTGGTCAGAACGAGTTTTAAATATGTCTGGTTTATTGAGTTCTTAATCAATTAGCCCCTAGTCTGAGCGATCGCCACTGTCATCTCTGTGTTGAAATACTTTATCATGACTCTGGTTGCACTCAACAAACATCTTTGGAACCCCAACAACTCAATCTCTTTGCCAACAATACAATTACACCTAGCTACGGTAGAAAAACAGACACTCTGCTGATGAGTGCTGATGCTTTACAAGAATGGAAATCGCGCATACTGACTCATCAGCAACGGCAGCGAGAAAGCCAACCATTACAGCAGACTACACTGTTCGACCCCACCTCCAACCACTGCGATCCCAACGCAATTGACCCACTGAAGCTACACCTTGTCCCAATGTCTTTCTACAGAAAACCTGCTGATAGCTCTGGCGATACTTGTCTATATTTTATTTTGGATTCAGCAGGTGGGCTAGTGCTATATGTTGGGGAAACGTGCCGCAGTAACAAGCGATGGCAGGGTATACACGCCTGCAAAGATTACATCGCCAGCTACCAGGATTTACATTATCGCTATGGGTTAAAAACAGCAGTCAACGCCGCATTTTGGTGGGATGCTCCGGTTGATCGACGCACACGGCAAGAGTTGGAGTTGAACATTATTTTGAAGTGGCGCAGTCCATTTAATAAGGAGAACTGGGAACGGTGGGGCCAGCCTTTTGGGTAGGGTGGCTTACTTATGCTTTATGGCGCTACTTTTTCTTTAAACTGTAACAAGCAGAGAATGCAGGCACAATGGTTGCTGGAATTCTCATTGGCTCATTGGTTTTGGGATTACGCCCTTCACGCTAGTAGCGATGCCGAAGGCGGCAAGCTACGCGTCGCTCGAATGGGCCAAACCCTATAATTCCAGAGGCGTTACGCTTGATGTAAGGAAATAAACTTAGTTAAGATCCCAAAATGTCCTCACCACAAATCCAATCCTACGGTTGTAACAACTCTCTAGACCAGCCTTTATCCACTCTGCCGTCGTGGAAAATCAAACTGCTGTATGACGGCCAATGTCCCTTGTGTCTGCGTGAGGTTAACTTTTTGAAAAAGCGGGACGCGGGTCGAGGGCTGGTGGCGTTTGTAGATATTGCAGCTGATGACTACAATCCCCAAGCAGATGGCGGTGTTGACTATGAAACTGCAATGGGGCGTATTCATGCTGTGTTGCCAGACGGAACGCTAGTTAAAAATGTTGAAGTTTTCCATCGCATTTACGAAATTCTGGGTATGGGTTGGGTCTATGCTGCAACTTCCTTACCAGTTATCGGTGCTATTGCCGACTTCCTATATGGAATTTGGGCAGATTGGCGACTTTTTCTAACAGGACGACCAGATTTAGCGACTATTGTACGAGAGCGTTCTTCTCGACTTGCTTGCAAGACCCAAAGTCGTTGTCGCTTAATGGATGAAGATGACTAAGCTCAGTTTCACAATAAACGATGTCTTACTGCACGCTTAATTAAAATTGTGACTCGTGAAGGAGCAAAAACAGTGGAAGCTTTACTACAAAAAACTTGTGTTCTTTATAGTGGTGATTTGCCGCCAGTAACTGAGACTGAAATTGCTGAACTTCAGCCTCAGATACGTAATTGGAAGATGATTGAGGAGAATGGTGAGTCATCATCTAAATAAATTCTGGCACAAATGAGCGAAATGCTTCTTGTAGTAGATATGCAAAACGGGTTTATGTCTGACAAATGCAGACATATTATTCCTATTGTCATTAAATCAATTGAGCATTTTTTAGCGGCTGGGAAACTCGTTGAATTCACAAGATTTATCAATACTCCTGACAGCAATTATGTCAAACTAATTCATTGGTCAAGGTTGATAGATGAACCAGAAACGAGCATTGTTGATGAACTTCAGCCATATATAAATCATATTTTTGATAAACCTTATTACTCTGCATTTACGGAGAAGTTTTCAAGTTTTATTTTAATTAATCAAATCAGCAAAATATATCTTTGTGGAGTTGAAACTGATAGCTGTATTTTGAAGACAGCAATTGACTCTTTTGAGCGTGGTATTGAACCAGTCATTATCGAGGATGCTTGCTTTAGTGATGGTGGTCAACAAGCACATGATGCGGGTATTTTTTTGCTGAAACGTAATATAGGAAAAAACCAAATTAAGACGACTGATGAGATTCTTGAAAAGATGTCATAAGCGCAAAAACTCAACATTGTTATTTCTCAATTAGCCAGACTTCAAAGAGGAACGCACTTTTTCAACATACTGAACAGGTACATCTTATTACTTAGAAATTATTTTCCGGCGTTGACGCAACAATAAACTAGCACTAATTATTCCTATACCAACCAATGTTGTAGTATTTCCCGCTTCCGAAACTTTTTGAGGAACCGTAAAGGAACCACTTAAGACAACTGTACCTGTGGTTCTAGGTTCCGTTGTTGCATTCAGATTGAAAATTACGTTCTCCGAAAGCGTTAAAATTCCTGTTGCACCTTGAAAATTACCTTCTCCACCTACAATTGTTGTAGTGCCGGAAATCGATGCCGTAAAATCTTCAACGTTACGTATAGCAGTACCAGTAGTGCTTGCAAATAATTTATCGTCACCGCTACCCAAAAATGTCTCAGTAAGAATTGGTAATCCATTTATACCAAACTCTGTGGCATCTTTAACTATTGATTCCACTCCTGTATTGTCATTCCTTTCGATATAATTCATTCTTATAAAATTAGTCAAACCATAAGGCGCATCAGTACTTTTACCCGTTACAGTTGATTTAAATACATTATCCTGAATCGGTTGAAAAACACTTTCTGTATTGTAAGTAGCCTCAAAAGGAAAAGTAACTTCAGCATCCGCTTTTGTCACATTTAACCCCAAACTCAGCAATGCTATTTGTATGAACGATAAAGCGAGGTAGCCAAGTTTCATACGTTTTTATCCTTTAGTAATAAATACATTCGTAGTAATTTTAGATAACGCTACTAAAATCATTTCATTAGGAAATTTCTCAATTAATTAAAATTGGAGGATTTCAGCATTAAAACGTAGTTTAATGGTTGCGAGTCCCACATTACATTGCTACTCGCACCCCGCAACTTTTAGTAAACTATTATTTAATATTTTTATCTGGGCAAAATAAAAATAATATTTACTAATTCTTTATTAGTACCTAAAGTATATAAATTTTCGGTGAATTTACTTTAAGTAAATAAAAATAGAAATATCAAAATGGTATCTCTCATGCAGCAGATTAAGGGATTCCTGCGGTGGTAAACTATGCCCCCCAGTTCCAGTTTCTTAGAGGAAAAAGGGCGATCGCAGTAGTTCATACCAAAATGAAACGCTACACAGCAACTTGAATCAAGCTAGTATTCTCCTCAAGAATATCTATTTCATCAAGAGATAGTATTTTAGGTTGCATTTGTTGCAGGTCGCACAGCACCATTTTGGTATCCTCAGCATTAAACTTATAATACTCAGTTAAACTTCCGATGGGATAATTAAAACCCTGATAGCGGTGTTTGAAATACAGTTCAACATTACCTCTATGCTCCCAAGTTCCTAATACTTTAATAGCAACACTCGAATAATGAGCAAGTAAATCAATTTTTACTTCTGCTACTCGCTTGATAACGGGTCTTTGGGTTACTCCTATCTTGTAGATAATTCCAATATTCGTTTCAATTTCTAAAAAATACAGGTTAGAGGATAAAATACGTTGAAGTTGAGCGCGGTATAGTTTTAAATCAGTAAGTCGATATGCCAAATCTGAAGCGTTTTTGTACAGAGCGTGTTTAAAAGCTAGCTCAAGTTTCAGCAGTTTTTTAAGTAATAGCGGCTCCTGCACATCGTTGAATTGTGATAACTCTAGCGCTCCAACAGGAACTTTACCCAAATCACTAAATTCATACTCAGGTGGTTTAATGCAAACATTTTTTCTCAACATTCCTGCTTTTATCAACCCTGGAGTAACTAAGCAAGAACTAATAGGGTAATTTTTGGCTCCGTACTCCTGCCAAAGCAGTTTTAATTGTGCCAAATCCTTGCCAGATAATTGAATATTGAAATTATCATAGAGTGGCAGTGTTGGAAATTCCCGGTTAGCTACGGGGCGACAAGTTTCTCCATAATGAGCAAAATGATGCTCTTTCACCTTGCCTTTCTTGGCAGTTAAATCACTATGACAGTAAGGACACTTAAGTGAAGTCTTCCCCCTGTTGATATCTTCAATACATATCAAGATACCTTCTTCATTTACACCATATTTTAGCC
>NZ_JAYGHD010000442.1:0-7361 GCF_034932245.1 Nostoc sp. UHCC 0251 | reverse complement strand
AGGTCAACTTTTAAAGGCGCTGGCATCTTGGTCAGGGGTAAAAATATTTACGACTTCTTTAAAACTAAAATATACAAGGCTAAAGTATTAGTCTAATTGCATAGGGCTTGAAAAATCGAGTGTCTGGGCATTAATTATTTAAAAAAGTCACAGTAGTCCGACCAATGAAACAATAAAAGCTATTTGCTCACGACTTGATAAGCTCGAGTCAGAGTTTTCAAATGGATCTAATAGCAACCAAACCACAGCAATTGATAATCTTGCCAATTTAGAACAAAAAGTGGAGAGAATGGCAGATCGAATGACACAGTTGGCTGAGGCGATCATTAAAATTCAAGACTATCTCAACAACCAACAAAAGCGAGGACAGAAATCGTACTACAATAATTCATCCTTCAAAGCGCATACTCCTAGAATGCAACCGTTAACTGAAGAAGGTTTAGCCGAGAGACTTGGTGTCAGTGAAGAAAGTGTACGCAAGGAGCGAATTAAACTTCCCCCACCGCTTTTTGTAGCATGGTGTAAGGGCAAAGATAGATCCGGTATTGGGTGGGAATTTAACGAAAATACGGGATTATATCAGCCAGTAAGTTAGTATTTTGATTAATTTCAACTTGTGGCAGCGGATGTGCGCTCTACTGTTGCTGTTACCAATTTTCATTTTTTAAAATGTGATTATTTCACAACCTTCTAGCAATTCGTCATAAACAGTTAATTGTTGTGTTTTTAAGTGGTTTGGCAATGAATCATCATCAAAGGTCAAAGTAACAATATGAGTATTTTTGAGACTAAGAGATGATTTGCTGATATCGGTTATTGCCGCACTCATGCCGCTTCGAGTACCGATCAGATACTTCACTGATTGGCCGATCTTTAACTGTGTTGCTGGAATAGCCATAAATGTTAAAAGTGTACTTCAAGAGTAGTCTGGTTGGATGCGACCGTTGTTCTCATTTTGGGCATGGGTTTTATTATTGGAGCAGAACTGCGTCAATTGCTGAATCAATCAACTCAATTGCGGTAGTTTCATAGTGATAAGTATTAAAGCGAAACTTACCTACAAGTTCGGGCTGTTTTGACGGACGATAACCATATTTGGATTCATACATTTGTAGTGCAAGACTACCAATAGTAGTCATCTGTCCAGGTGTTGCAGTCAGTTGGCGTTGTTGTAGCCTAGAAGCGACAGTAACAGTAGGGGAAGATGTTGTCGTACAAGTGGTTTTTCTGGTGTTGCTCAAACTCTGCCAGATTTCACTAAGTTGCTCAACAGGTGAAATGAGGAGATTGGTTAGTCCAGTAAAACGCTGGGCGGGTTTATCAGTAGCGACAGCAGTTTTCAATGCTTCATGCTGTCCAACTGCGATGAATGTACCCATTGCGCGAGTCATAGTCGTGTAGAGAGAGCAGCTGACGGGTTAACATCCGGTAATTAGCCCTGACCAATGGGAAAATCACATAAGGAAATTGGCTACCTTGGCTTTTGTGGCAAGTTATACAAAACGAGTGCATAATTTGCTCGAAGTCTCCAGGATAATAATTAACAACTGCACCGCCCTCCCAAGAAATCGTAACCAAAAATTTTTCCGGCTCCACAGCAATAACCTGACCGATCTCGCCATTCATCACAGGCGGGACAGTTTCATAACGGTTTTTCAGCTGGATTACGCGATCGCCGATTCGGTAGACAACCGACCCAGAGACAACTTGTAGTTGATTTTCTTGTTTGGGATTAAAGATAGGGGCAAGAAGCTGATTGAGATTGTGAACTCCACAGTCCCCTTGTTTTTGGGGCGCTAAGATTATTAGTTGTTGATTTAAATCAACACCTGACTGGCCAATAGCTTTAACCAACTCAACGATGGCTTGGGAGGTCGCTTGGGGCGAATCTTTTAGAATCATTGCACAGTCACCGACATCCATCCAATCAGAAACTTGATTAAAATTGTGCAGTGTGGGGACTATGCCAGAATTGACATCATTAGCTGCATAGATAATCGGGCTTTCGTGCCGTTGGCGATAGTCAGTAGTTTGGAATTCGGCTAACCAGTGTTCTAAATGTTCAGTGGGGTGAGTTGGTTGGTCAAGGAGAGCAAGAATCTTCAAAGTCACAGAAAGTTCAGACCGATAAGCAGCTTTGAGATAAACACTATTACCAACATCACCCGAAACTAAAGTCCCCTTTTCGAGTAACTGTTGAATGATTGTATTTAAAAATTGAACATCGGGCGTATGCTGTGGTGAAGAAAGCAGGTCAGTGGCAATACTTACTAATTGCTCAAACGGTAAAAAACAATTCCCTTCACGCAAGCCGGATTTTAAAACATGGATTAAAGCTGAGATATAACGAGTATCGCTGTATAGTGGGATACCAAGAGATATTGCTAGCTCATCAGCAGTCTTAAAACCGATGCCATCAATATCATCAATTAATCTGTAAGGGTTGTTCTGAAGTACATTTGCAGTTTTGTGTCCGTAATAGTCACAAATTTTCAAAGCTAACTTCAATGAAGTTCCCACAGCCAAAAGTTGGGTAATCACTCCCAAGTTCGGATTCTTTTTACTCTCTGACCAAGCTTTGGTAATACCATCAATCCGATATTGAGTTAGTCCGGGAACAGTGTAAAGTTTTTCGGGGTTGTTATCTAATATCGATAAAGTCTCAGTTCCAAAACAGTTGACCAAAGTTTGAGCAGTTTTCTTGCCAATCCCACGAAATAGTCCACTTTCTAAATACGCCTCGATTTCCGGCAACATCAGAATCGGGAATTTTTCGACTTGAAGGAGCCTGATCATGAGTCAAAGAGTAGTTAAAAGATTCTGTTCTTCTACAAGGGTAGCTCTAAAGCTAACTCATCGTCCCAAATCGAAAATCCAATTGGCTTACGAAGTCTAAAGAATTTCCTTTTGCGATGGATGAAAGATGGTTATGGGCAATCGCCTAAAAGAGATGTAAAGAAATGTTTCTGTTAACGTCATCAAATTTAGCTTCAATACAAGGTTTAGTCATCTGCTAAGTTAATGGCAGTCAAGCGATGGCGTACCCGCCCTTAAGATGTGCGATCGCCTGTTGCATTGCAAATACTTAACCCTCCCAAATATAACGATGATTGATTAAAAATCAAGAGACGGAAGTACGGATTAAAATCGTACTTTTATCTATTTCTTTGTCATTGCTGTTTGTGAGATAGTGTAAGCAATTCTCAGTTCGCAGTTAAGCATGGTAGTTTTGGTAAGAATAGATCGGGTATTGTGTGGGAAATTAACGAAAATAGGTAGAAAATAGGTAATTATGTCATCTGGGAAGTTAGTCAGGAGTATCCAAATGTTTTTTCAAAGTGTAGGGGCAATCAGGAGTTTTGATTCCACTGGCGTAAGGTAATTTATAGGATGCCCAAATTTGCCACCGCAAAACATCAACTCCAATAGTTGAACTACCGAATTGTACTCGACAGTCTTTGTCTGGGTTTTGTATAAGATTTTTAATTATGGTATTTACCGCTTCTATCTTGAGATTATTCGGTATGCCCATTAGTAGTTTTGTAAGCCACTGTTTGATTTGTGGTGAGTGTAGCCAGTCTTTGATTTGGTCATCAGTAGGGGTTAGGCGATTGGCTAATTGCGTTGGATTTTCTTCATCTTTATTAACTTGAGTTTTTGGTTGGAATAGTTGCTGAAAATGAGCATTTGTGTTGGACATAAAAAAGATTGGTTAAAAGAGAATATCTCTATTTAAAAGAGAATATCTCTATTATAGATAAATTTGATAAACCAGATAATAGCTAATGTCTTTTAGAAAAACATTAAGATATAAAAATTTGCTCGATATTCCCAAATTAAATTATAAATATTTGATCAAGTAATTATGTTATAAATATTAAATAAGTTCTTTATGCAAGTATCAAATAAATACTATGCACCCAATAGAGTTTAAGAAGAAATGGAAATTAAGTTATCGAGAGCTTGCTCTGGTTTTGGGATACGAAAGCGAATACACGACCCGGAACTGGAATATGCCAGGAGAACATAAACGGAATCCTCAGAATGTTGTTCGCGTAGCTTGTCGTCTTTTAGATGAAAAGTGGGAAAGGGAAGGAAAAGCGCTCGATTCTTATCTTTAACCAGTTTTTTGTCGCCGCTAATATTTTTTAAAATGACACTCCCCCGCCACGAAAAAAGCGGGTATTTTTATATGTAGTTGGAAGTTCCAAGAAGTTCTAAGCACGAATGGAAACAAGGGGGTTGTCCTGCCAGCATGAAGAACTAACAAGATTAAAAGTTGCGTCCTTATTCCCTATTTTATGAAACAACCACAAATCAAACAAGTTAATCAATCTTTAGGTCAGAATGCTCCAATTGGGATTTTGACGGGTTTTCAGTTTGCGATTTCTTTAGTTTCATTTGGAGTAGGTTTTTTCATAGCGTTCTTATCTGGGATAGGAATGATATGGAGCATATTGATAGGTGTTTGGGTAAGTGCTACAGCTTTAGTTTTATCAGGGAAACGACCTTATTTATTTTGGTCTAGAGTGTTTCCAGGTGTTCCAAGATGGTCTAGAGGATACGTCAGATACTCTTCTCCTCAAAATAAGAAAAGAGCAGGCTCTAAAAAAATTCCCAAATCATGGTGAAAATTAAGAATTCCCCAAATGTCAAAAAAGTATCGGCTTTTGAAGATTTTTTGGATTTGACTACAATAATTAGATTAAAAAAAGGTAGCTATACTATTGGTGCGTATTTGTTAAGTAAAAAGCAAGTAAGTGACACGAATAATACTTTACAGTTAGTATTTGGATATAGCTGCACAGGGTTTCATCCGTTGTTTAATTCGGATGAACAAGTAGAAGCGATAGCGAAAGCTTTTGAGAATGGTTGCAAAGAAATTCCCCAGGGAGAAAAATTTACTTTTCGTTGGTCTTCTTTATGTGATGAATCAGAAGTATTTGAAGCATATCGAGAGAGATTGACTCATCCAGTATCTCGTGAAAGTGAGTTTCTGGATTGGGGGCAAGTAGCGAGAATGCAAGAACTGTCACGGCGACGGCAGCGTAAAAATATAAAATTGAACATTTATACAACTTTCACTATTAAACCAGGAGGGACAGAAGGAGGCGATGCTGTAGATAGAGCGATAGTGAAGCTAGCGAATTTTTTACAGCGTCGGTTTACACCAACGGGAGCAACTGAACTGACAAAGAAAAATTTAATCCAGATTCTAGAAAAAGCAATAAATGTATCATTGAGACATCAACAGATATTATCTGAAATGAAATTATTGCCATCACCGAAAACAGAAAAGGAGCTATGGAATGATTTAAGTTATTGCCTGGGAGCGAAAAGTGTAAAAGTACCACATACATTAGTATTTGATGATTCGGGATTGAGGGAAGAAATTAACGAAGCGCCACCATTAAAATCACAATATATTGACCAATTACACGCGACTTCAGTACTTTTAAACAATGGAATTCCCTACGCTGATAGGCAATGGGTATGCCTACCAAGTAAAAATAAAGAGAAAAAATATGTAGGGGTGATGACCCTGGCTCAAAAACCAGAAGCATTTGCTTCTACTAGGGATCAGGTGCGCTTTTTATGGAATGTGTTTTCGCGTGAAGTGATTTATGATGTTGAAATCATCACAGAAATCAGCCCAGCCGATCAAAAACTGACTAGGCTAACTCAACAATTAATAACTAGGCGTTCGCGTCATGCGGAAATAAGTGCCAGCAGAAAAACTATCGACGTAGCATCACAGATTAATACTGAATGGTCGGTAAATGCACAAAAGCAATTATACACGGGTGATGTGCCAGAAAATTTAGCATTAATTGTTCTTGTATACCGCAACTCCCTGGAAGAAATTGATGATGCTTGCAGACTGATTTCAGGTTATATAAACCAGCCAACGGAGTTAATACGGGAAACCCAGTATGCATGGTCTATCTGGTTAGATACTTTACTGATAAAACAAAAACCACAACTAACAAGCCCTTACAACAGACGGACAACATTTTTCACGAGCGAGATAATCGGATTAACGCCAGTAATACAGAATATGAAAGCCGATGAAAAAGGCTTTGAATTGATTGCGGATGAAGCGCACTCACCAGTTTGGATAGATTTCGCAAAAACGAAGAATGTAATGATTATTGGTACTACAGGGAGTGGGAAATCAGTATTAGTATCGTCAATAATTGCGGAGTGCTTGGCAAAAGATATGTCAATATTAATTATCGATCTGCCAAACGATGACGGTTCAGGAACATTTGGAGATTTTACGCCATACTACAACGGATTCTACTTTGATATCTCCAGACAATCAAATAATATTGTTCAGCCGCTAGATTTATCAAAAATCCCATTAGAACAACGAGAGGACAGGGTAAAAGCACATCGCAATGATGTGAATCTAATAGTGTTGCAGTTGGTTTTGGGTTCACAGCAGTTTGACGGGTTTCTTGCTCAAACAATAGAATCGTTGATACCTTTAGGGACAAAAGCTTTTTACGAAAATGCAGATATAGAGCGACGTTTTGAGTTGGCACACTCAGCAGGAATCGGAACTCCAGAGTGGGATAACACGCCGACTCTAGTTGATATGGAACAGTTTTTCAAAGCCGATTGTATTGATTTAGGTTATGAGGATGAGAATGTTGAGAAGGCGCTCAATTATATACGCTTACGACTACAGTACTGGCAGGCAAGCTCAATAGGAAATGCGATTTGTAAACCTTCAACTTTCCAAACAGACAGTAAGCTAATTACGTTTGCATTAACGAATCTGCAATCAGATAGAGAAGCAGAGGTGTTCGGGATGTCGGCGTATATTGCGGCATCGAGACAATCACTATCCTCGACAAACAGTATGTTTTTCATGGATGAGGCAAGTGTATTGCTACGATTCCCGTCGTTATCTCTGTGGGATTAAGAAAATGAGGCTACTAGAAAAAAAAGAATTAAATTTCACTCCAATATTTTTGATAGGGAATGCAGTATTATTGAGCCTACTACTGTTAATAGAAATAATAAATTTTGCGAGAGTGGGAACTATAGCCAACTCGAAAGCACCAACATTAGTAGAATTAAATGATGGAGAATCTATAAGAGTTAGCGCGATACATAGTGAGTCGAGATCGGCTCAAGCCATCAGGTATTTTGTCGGGCAAACAATGACAGGGTTACTGAGTTGGAATACATTGCCAAAAGTGACTGGTGACTACGATGCAGACCCTACTAAAAAATTAAAGCTTGATGCGGGTGTGCAAACAGGGAATAGCAAAATTACAACGAATGTATGGGCCACCTGACTTTTCCCGTTAAGTCTCTTTTGCAAGCTGCCAACCTTCACAAAGGTCATG
>NZ_JAYGHD010000441.1:0-7479 GCF_034932245.1 Nostoc sp. UHCC 0251 | reverse complement strand
TAATTCGTAATGACGCTCCTGCGTCGCTAACGCTGCGCTAACGTAATTCGTAATTAATACTCTTGGTGTTCCATTACACCTACTAAGGATTGCAAGTCAAAATCGCGATCGCGTCCACTCAGACAAATCCCAGAACTGACAACAGTCAAGTCAGTTTTAGCGATCGCGCTACTATGGCGAACACCATCAGCAGTTGTCCAATCGACTGTCCAATAATCGCCGCGATCGTGGAATTGATTTAATTCACCACCGCCCATCCGCAATGCCTTTTTCAGCCGCTTTTCATCTTGTTGGGGTTGAGTAAAGCCCTCAATGCGCCGCGTTGCTAATTCATACACCGTGCGGATTTCTGGAGTGATGCCTTTAAACTGTAATTCCTCAGCAGGAATGAGTTGCTTGACGGCAGATTGCAGAGTTTCAGAAATTGCCGGATCGGTACGGCGATCTACTTCCTCAAACCAGCATGAATGTCCATTCCAACGGGCAATAATTTGCTCAAAGGTAACGCCCTCGGTAACTAAGTGGACTGCGATCGGCTTAACTACCTTCAACCGTTGACGCATATCTACTTCATTAACCGGGTATGCTAACCAAGTTTGTCTCCGTAGTTGGTGTGCTAACCGCAGTCGTATTTGGGGAAAGTGTTGTAGGTATTCCACAATTTGGGGTAAGTCTGCTTCTTCTATAATCGTTGCTGTCTTCTCATTCACAGGCTGAAAGATGCCCCAACCTTGAAATTTACTAGGCTTTGGGCTGAAGGTGTAGATCATCCCGGCTACCCGTGTGCGAACTCGTCCACCTTTGACGCAGGGCGCGAGGAATTGGGTTGTAGACAATTGTGCTTGTGCGATCGCAATTTGGTTGATTAGCTTAAATATGTTACTCATAACTAATACCAATTTTCAAAAATAAGGCTACCAATGCAACCCTATAAAATCTGACTTTCTTAATTACGAATTACGTTAGCGACGCAGGAGCGTCATTACGAATTACGAATTAATAAAATTCTGCGTGCAAGTTGGTGGAGCATTGCATGTTCTCAGTTACTAGAGGGACTCCACTGGTGAGTTGTTACACACTCTTTCAAGGATGACTACTTTTAAGCCTACCTGCCAGGTTCTTCGCACTCCCCGTTCACACATGCCCACTGCATTTGGCAGTGTTACTTTTCCTCTCGTACTAGTATGTAGGCTCCAAGAGTTGGGGCACGCAGGATATTAACATAATACAATATACTACATAAAATTGAAAGAGATGAAAATAGGGATTTTGGAGTAGAGCGATCGCTGTTACTTGATATATCGTTCAACAGCCAATCTCATATAGAATAATCACTAAAATTAGGCGTAATTTTTGAGATGGCAGAATATGACAACGTTTGTAAAATACTCGCAGAAAAGTATCCTCTTGATTTTATTCTTTGGTTATTAAATCAAGAACCACAAAAAATTGAAATTTTAAAAACTGAATTAAGTATAGAACCCATACGCGCTGACTCAGTAACATTCCTGCAAACAGAAAATAGAATTTTACACCTGGAATTCCAAACTACTATCAAATCCCAAAAACCAATTTCTCTTAGGATGCTAGATTATTACGTAAGATTGACACGTAAATATCAAGTTCCTGTCACACAGGTAGTAATTTTCTTACAGGAGACAAGTGACGAAATCGCTTTTACTGATGAATATGTCAGCGAGGTAACAACTCACCGTTATCGAGTTATACGGATGTGGGAGCAAGATTCAGCACTATTTATTGGCAATCTGGCATTATTACCTTTAGCACCGTTAACACAAACAAATTCACCCGAAACGTTATTATCACAGGTTGCCCAGGAAATTGCTAAAATTTCAGATATTGAGACAAGACAAAATACTGCTGCTTACACCGAAATTTTAGCAGGGTTAAAGTTTGAAAAAGATTTTATTCGTAAATTGTTGCGGGAGGAGCTTATGCAAGAGTCAGTAATTTATCAGGATATTTTGCAAAAGGGAGAGCAAAAGGAAGCATTAAAATATACTTTACGTCTTTTCAATAGGCGTTTTGGTAATATAGATTCATTAATAATTGAACGACTTCAAGTATTATCTACTGATCAATTAGAAAGCTTAGGAGAAGAATTTTTAGATTTCTCAAATGTATCTGATTTAGTTGCTTGGCTTGAGCAAAATACAAATAGTTAAACCAATTCGCAATGGGCTAACGCCCCGCTCCGCTAACGCAATTCGCAATGACGCTCTCTACGAGACGCTGCGCGAACGCGGACTCGCTACCGCTACACTAACGCAATTACGTGTTGTAACGGGGATTTAGAAAGAGCCACAACACTTGCGGCTTGATAGAAGCCGGGGACTTAAACCCCTACATTTTGTTAAAAGCTACAAGATAGGTAATGCTTACTATTTGTAAGAATAAGCATTACCATACTTTATAATTTACTTATCCGATCGCACAGGCAACGGCATATCCAAAATCTCCATCAGTAAATCCAGACGAGAGGGGCGCGTCAGGAGTGGGACGATATTCGGCAAACTGTAGTAGTCACCCGCGAAAGTGAACGTATCTACAGGTGCTTGCTGCTGCTTCAGTTGACTCTCCACCCAGTTGTAATGAGTACCTACACGGACAATCACCACATTGGGCATTATCGCCAACTCCCGACAGTAGTTTTTGTAGACTTCACCGAAGTAAGGACCAGCATTTTCGCCCTCATCCGTCACCAAAATTATCTGGTCAACTACCTGCTTCTTCTTCCGCATTGCTTCCAATGCACAACCGATACTAGTACCACCGCCTGCATTGATATGCTTGAAGGCACGCTCCCAATCGCTCAACTCCTTGCCCTTTGCTGTAACAGGATACGGAATTGTGTCAAAGGCGTAAACAAACAGTTCTGCCTTAGTGATACCAGAGATCAGGGCAGCGAGTTGCAAACCCGTCGCGATCGCATTTTCCATTGAACCAGACTTGTCCACCAATAAAGCAGTTGGACGAGCGATCGCACCGCGCCGCTTCACCTGCTCATTTGTCACTTTTTCCAGTCGGGCAACGGTGTCTGCGTCAAAATCTCCTGCGTCTGTTGCAATCTGTGCTTTGAATGCTGAGACACGCGTACTTTTAGACGCTGATTCTAGCTTGGAATCAATCAGCTTTTTGACTTCTGGGTGATCCATTGCACCCCTAGTCTGGAGAGACTTGAGGTTGTTGATCGCTTCTTGGGGAGACATGCTATTGATCAACGCCACCAATACAACTGGTGTGAGTTGCTTGATTGCACCAATTGCGATCGTGTATGGAATTTTGAACTCCACAATCAGCCGTGCCTGTTCTGCTGCACTTTCTGCCTTCGCAAGCTGCTTCAGCACATTTGCTAAGGAACCTTCTGGAGGAGTATCGCGGAACAGAATCGCATTTGCCCGCTCATTTGGCTTGATGTGCAGCGAAGCATACAAGTGCTTCATAGCCTTACGACCTCGCAAAGCGGCGCGATCAAATAGAGCCGGGTTGCTCTCCCGTGTCGTCAAGTAACGCCGTACCGCAGTCCGAGCCGAACGAGGCAGTTTATTCTGCTGCTGCTTCATGAAGTCCACTACACGAGCCACTTGATAGGGTGGAAACTCTTGCAGCATCATAAATCCAGCATCTCGGTGTTCAGTTAAATTGCTAGTTAACAAGTAAGCAAGAAACACTTCTTTGTGGTCGCGGACATCACCATGATGCTGATACCAGACTGCCAGATGTCCGTAGAAGATGGGATCGAGTTCAACAATTAACTGATGAATTTCTGCGACTTGCTCAAGCTTGCGGTGAGGAGTTGTCAGCAAACTGTTGAGCATTTCCAAACGCAGGTCACGTTCTGCGGTATTCATAGGAACCTCCTCTAGTTGTGAAGGATGAGGAGGCAGATGTTGCACGCGAGGTGATATCACCGCGCAAGTTGTAGAAGCATTGTGTATAACTTGTGCAGAGTTATGTAAGCTTCTGCGATCGGGGCGCGGCAACAACTGCCAGTTTTGATGTAATGTATCGAAATCGTTAGTACTACTCCCTAAAAGCAAAAGTAGGGTGTGTTAGCGGAGCGTAACGCACCATTCCCAGTTTAATCAGAATTGCAGGTTATTAAATTTGCATTCCTTAGTACTACTCCCTAAAAGTAGTAGCTGCGTAAGCTGCCATCATATCTGCCGCTATTGCGACAGCACTTTTTGAAAGCAGCGACCAGAACCACAAAGACAAAGGTCATTGTTACCAAGCTTTTCTTGTAGTTCCTTGTCGCCATGAACAAGGCGATTACCACGTTTAACAGCTTTTTCAGATGGGTAGCCACGACGACGTTTGCTCGATGGTTCAAAAGCAGAAATCGTCGAAATCTTCAGGCTCGATGTTGAAATCATTAATTTTCTTCATCGTTCTCACCTCCATATTGAAATGAAATAAGATCACCTCGTGCAAGTCGAAAAAGCTGTTGATTCACACACGGGATTTGAACCCGTAATCGCTTGAGCTTAAGTCAAGTGCCTGTACCATTCGGCTAGTATGTAAGCTTTTTCTGTTAGGGCACGAAGTGAAAATTTTAGGTTTTAGAAAGTTGATTTAAAATAAATCTAATTTCTTTCTTGTTACACTGCTGTTTCCTAACAGCGTAAATCATTCGACCTCTATACATTGCCGCAGAACGATGAATTATACCTTTGACAACATCCGTCACATAATTAGTTGGTGGCGGTGGAAAATCTTCAAAGGTAATGAAATACCAAATCTTGTTTAGCTTCTGGTATTGATGATAATTATCAATGATGACAATATCAGTTTGTTCCTGCTTTTGCTTCTGCTTTCGAGGTATTTTCTCGGCTGCACAAAGAATTCCAGTTTCAGGATGGATATAGAAGCGATCGCGATGGTTTGCATCTAGCCGAATTCGATACCCTCGATAAGGCTTGCTGTAAAAACCACCATCAATTATTTCTACATACCGTTCAACGTAGCCCCACACATGATCGATAACATGTTGTCCGGCCATTGTACTGGGATCTAATCGTTGACACAGTTGGCTGTAAACGTCATTCCAAGGCTGTCCGACTTTTGAGCGCAAAAATCGACGCAGGGGGCCGAGATGATCTGAAAGATACTTAGATTTATTTATTGGTTTAATCAGGTAGGGATTCAACAATCCATCCTGACTCGCTTCCTCAGTGATTTTGTGCAATTGCTTCTTAAAGCCAGTCACCTTTTTGAGGCTAATTTTCATCCCACCGCGAGGACGCTCAATCACAATCTCGCTCAAACGATGTTCGCTCATATCTCACGTTGTTTAAATGCAGTTGTTCTAATTGAGTTGTTATTAAACATGAGTTAGCTAACATCATTGAACTCACCTCTGTATTGAGTAAAGGTTATAGACAACGCGGAATTAAGTCTTAAATCACCGAATGACTCTGAAATTTAACCATAGACAGCTTCCGGGCGGATGATAAAATCACCACTGGGACGGCGATCAATTACGTAAGCAGAAAGGCGATCGCTATTCACATCTAAATGCCGAGCAATGCGCTCCTTCATCACCAAATCATTCATCCCTGCTGCAATTCCTAGTTGTGTTTCTGGGACATCAATAGAACGTCCTTCAAATCGAATGTGAACCATTGCAATCACCTCTTGTTGTAATTACGAATTACGAATTACGAATTCGTATTAGTGGATCTGATCGGGATTGAACCGATACCCTCCCTGTGAGAGTTACACTCACACCTCGTGCGAGTCGAAAAAGCTGTGGTGCACACGCAGGAATCGCACCTGCAACTTATCGTTTTAAAAACGATTGCTCTACTATTGAGCTAGTATGTAAGCTTTTTCTGTTAGGGCACAAGTGACATCCGGGATCTCTACCGTTAGAGCTACAGACCCAAGGAAAGCATGATTGCGATGTTCTAATTGAGGTTATTGCAACCTTCAATAGAAGTCAAAACAATTGCTAAGGTTTTGAGAGCTTTTAATTTTGCCTTTTGAGGAGGCTTTTATTTTCATACTACAAATGTAGTATAAGTCCGACATAATGTCAAGGGGATACTACAAATTTCGCATTCCGATGCGAGTTATCAAGAAAGGCAGAGGGCAGGAGGCAGAAGGCAGAAGGGAAAACTGAAGCTTGCACTCTGCTCGTGACCGTAGGGAACAAGGGTTTAAGACCCCCACCAAATTTTCTTGTTTTGTGGCCCCAGTTAAATACGGTGTTGAATCCCCTTCTAAACTGAACCTTCTCCCAAGGGGAGACGCGTTCGCGGAGCGTCTCGCAGAGAAGCGCGATCTGCCCTCTGCCCTCTGCCTTCTGCCTTCTTCAATTAGTCTGAAAAATTGGCGTGAGAAGCAAATATCGATATAAAAATTAAGGTACTAACGCTAACACCCCCACAGGAGAACCAGAACCACCACGCAACCTAAGAACCCCGATCGCTAGAGTAGTGCCTTTAGGTGGCAGCTGATCCAAATTAGTGAGATTTTCCAAGACAATGCGCGATTGTTCTAAAACTAGGCGGTTAATTGCAAAACTGTTATCTTGTCCCGGATCTACACCATGAGTATCAATTCCTACCCCAATAATTTGGCGTTCATTTAGTAAGAATTGAGCCGCATCGCTGCCAAACCCTGGAAAGTGGGCAATTCCTTGAGCATCATGATTTAGAAATGCACTTTTATCCAACCACTTCTTTTGCCAACCAGTATTTAATATAACTACGCAACCAGGGTAAATTTCACCGTATTGTTCTTCCCAGGCTAGAACATCAGCAATAGTCAGGGCATAATCAGCATTAACTGCTGTGGATTGGCGAATATCTATGACCACCGCAGGTACAACTAGGGATTGGGCTGGGTATTGGTCAATTCCCACCGCATAACTATGAAAACTATTAGGGGCGTTGATATGGGTAGCGCTATGTTCCCCCAAGGAGAAACGTCGCAGGTAATAGCCATCATTATTTAGTTCAGCCACAGTTTCAAATTCTACCGGGGGGTCACCAGACCATTGGGGAATATCTATGTCAATTACATGACTTAGGTGGAGAACGCGTCTGTAGGTGATACTATTTTGACTTTGGGGTTGTATCATCCCAGCCTTCTATTTTATTTATACTCAGGGATTTTTTCAAAGGTGGGTAGGCGCAGACCGTCGTAAACATCGCCTGGGTTTGGCTACCCCTATGCAAAGATATTACTACCATTACAAAGTTTTTTCATCGATTCAACTGCAACATTTTTACTCCTACTTCCCTGTATTAGAAGAAATAATCCCCCAATTCCTGTAAATTTTAGGTTGTTGGGGGGTTCAAATGTTGCAGCAAAAAGTGAATTAATCTTAGTTAACAACTAATAGATTAACTTTTAGTTAAACTTTGATTAACTTTTGGTTAAGTTTGCGTAATATCTAGGACTTACGCATTGACAGAAAAATCAAAATAAGAGGTATGATTTTCAGCGCTT
>NZ_JAYGHD010000440.1:0-7507 GCF_034932245.1 Nostoc sp. UHCC 0251 | reverse complement strand
CACCCCACAAGAGATTCATTTTTTTGAGGATGCAAATTAAAAGATTTTTAGCTTAGTACTCCAATCCCAGTAAGCGATGCACAACCTTCGACAGCTCCGATTTTCGCAGCACCCTGCCTCGCTTCACAACCGAGGCTCTGAAGGCGAATCAGGCGCTAATTAATCTGCTTGGCAGCATTGCAGAACGAAAAGAGGCGACACCTGCTCAGATTGCGATCGCCTGGCTGCTGGCTCAGAAGCCGTGGATTGTTCCAATCCCAGGCACCACAAAGCTGCATCGCTTGGACGAAAATATCGGGGCAGTCTCAGTTGAACTCACTGACAACCTGCCATTTGGCGATGTGTGGGAACGTCCTGAGCTATCAAAGCGCGATCGCAGACTAGTGACCGTCAGCGCACTGATCGCAATGAACCGTCCTGACCAGCTTCGATCTCACCTCGTGAGAACGCGCGAAAATGGCGTGACCCAGGACGAGCCAATCGAGACCATTACCCACTTGGCGTTTTACGCGGGCTGGCCCAACGCAGTTACCGCGATTTCCGTGGCTAAAGAAGTCTTCGAGAAGAAATGACGCCCAAGGGAAGATTCAAAAGCGCCTTCAGTGGGTGTAGATCCTTAGAAGAGTCGGCACGAAAAACAAACAGTTGTCCCAATACTGCTCGGTTAAGCATTTTTAACTCGGCATTGGGTTTGGGGAAAAGGTTAAAGGGTAAAGGTTAAAGGTTTTTTCTTTCCCCTTTCCCCTTCCCCTTTTCCCCTTAACCGACAAGTATTGACAGTTGTCCAGGGGTTGTTCAAGAATTTTGCAAGGAGGATCATGGACGATAATCAACAACGGAAAGATTTCAGTTCAAGCCAGAGCGATGAGCAACTCAGCGCAGACGAAGAAACACTGCTCGACCAACTCGGTATTTCTGGCGCTGCTCGCCGCAAATTCTTGGGGCAAAGTATGGCTGCTGCACTCGGCACCTTCGCCTTCCACCTGCTGGCTAAGGAGGAGGTCTTTGCCACGCTCGCCGCTTCGCCCGACGCAGTATTCGCCCCAAACGCTGGGGTGGAAAACGCCGTTAAGGTTCTTTTGAAAATCAACGGCTCGACTCAACGCCTGGAAGTGGATTCGCGCATGGCGCTGCTCGACGCCCTGCGCGAAAGACTTGGATTGACCGGCACCAAAAAAGGGTGCGATCAGGGACAGTGCGGCGCTTGTACGGTGATCGTTGACGGCCGCCGCGTGCTTTCGTGTTTGACACTTGCTGCGAGCTGCGAGGGGAAAGAGGTGACGACCATCGAAGGGCTAGCTGAGGGTGACGAACTTCATCCGATGCAGGCGGCGTTCATCAAACACGACGGCTTCCAGTGCGGCTACTGCACGCCGGGGCAGATATGTTCGGCGGTGGCGCTTCTGCAAGAAGCCAAAAACGGCGACGCGAGTCACGTCACTAACAATTTGCGGACGAACGCTCAGAATTTAAGACTCTCTGATGAAGAAATCAGAGAACGCATGAGCGGCAACATTTGCCGTTGCGGTGCGTATCCGGGAATCGTTGCGGCAATCAGAGAAGTTCATTCCGGGCGCGAAACAGCCCAGACTTGGCATTTCGCTACCGATGAAGAAATTGCCGTGGCCTTAAATCAGGAGGGCAAAGCCGATGAAATCGTTTAAATATTCCAGCGCAACTGATGCAGCAAACGCCGTTGGCACCGTTTTTGCCAATCAAACGGCAAAGTTTCTGGCAGGCGGGACAAATCTGATTGATTTGATGAAAGAATACGTCGAGCGTCCCAGCGAACTTGTTGACATATCAAGTTTGAATCTGGCACAGATTAGATCGACCTCGAACGGAATTTCTATCGGCGCGTTAGCCAAAAATACTGATACGGCTAACCATGCACTCGTCCGGCAGAATTACCCGCTTTTGTCAATGGCGATTTTAGCTGGTGCCTCCGTGCAGCTTCGTAATATGGCGACCAACGGGGGAAATTTGATGCAACGCACCCGTTGCCAGTATTTTTACGACATCGCTATGCCGTGCAACAAACGCGAACCCGGCAGCGGATGTGGAGCTATTCAGGGGCTTAATCGCATTCATGCCATTTTTGGTTACAGCGATAAATGCGTGGCAACTTACCCAGGCGATATGGCGAATGCGCTTTATGCGCTTGACGCAGTAGTGAGGATTCGCGGCACGAACGGGCAAGAACGTACAATCCCGATCCCAGATTTCCATCGCTTGCCGGGCAACACGCCGGAAAAAGATCACAATCTTCAGCATGGGGAATTGATCGTCGGCATCGAAATGCCAAAGAATAACTTCGCCAACAAGTCTTATTACCTCAAAGTTCGCGATCGCGCTTCCTATGCTTTCGCACTGCTTGCCGTGGCTGCTGCTTTAGAAACAAGCGGCAACAACATCAAACAGGCACGCGTTGTTTTGGGAAGTGTCGCGCATAAGCCCTGGCGTTCAGCCGAAGCGGAAAAGGTTTTGATCGGAAAACCTGCGACGGAAGAAACTTTTCGGGCTGCTGCCGAAGCGGCTCTCAAAGATGCGAAACCGCTCGAACATAACGGTTATAAAGTCGAACTGGGCAAACGCGCCATTGCTCTGGCTTTGCAGCGAGCAATGACGGGCGGTGCGGCGTAATTAGGGAGAATAAAAGAAATGGCAAGATACATCGGCAAAGAAATGAGCCGCGTGGACGGCATCGCAAAAGTGACGGGCAAGGCTAAATACGCGGCGGAATTCCAGGTTCCCAATCTCGCTTACGGTTTTATCGTGCTAGGAACCGTAGCAAAGGGCACGATTAAATCAATCGACACGCGTGAGGCTGAAGGCGCTGCGGGCGTAATTCGCGTCTTCACACACCTGAACGCACCGAAGCTTAGTCCGAAGTCTTCCACGGAGCAGTCCCCGCCCCGCGCCACCGAGGAGCAAGACAAGTCGTTTCGGGCGCTCCAGTCCGACAAAATCTTCTTCAACATGCAGCCTGTGGCACTCGTCGTCGCCGAGACATACGAGCAGGCACGTTATGCGGCACGTCTCGTTAAAGTCTCCTACAACTCACAGCAGCACATGACCGACACTGAGGCGGTTCGCACAAGCGCTCGCGTCCCCACCCAAGGGCCGCCTCCGAAGCCGCGCGGTAATCCCGAAGAGGCGATGCGTACAGCGGCCGTGAAGGTAGAGGCAGAGTACCGCATCCCTATCGAGCATCACAACCCGATGGAGCCGCACGCGGCGATCGCAGTCTGGCAAGGCGACAAGCTAACAGTCTTCGACAAGACGCAGGGGGTCTATAGCGTACGCACACATTTGGCTTCGAGCTTCGGCGTGCCTGAGGAAAACGTGAGCGTGGTTTCGCCCTTCGTCGGCGGGGCTTTCGGATCGTCGCTGCGCCCGAACTATTATCCAGCGCTGACAGCGATGGCAGCCCGCGAACTCAAGCGCCCAGTCAAGGTTGTCTATACGCGCACACAAATGTTCACTGGCCACGGCTATCGTCCGCACACGATTCAGAAGATCGCGATCGGCGCACAGCGATCGGGAAAGCTCTCCACGATGATTCATGAAGCTGTACACAACACCTCCACCATTGAGGAGTTCTCAGACGACACCACGCGTTTCACCCGCCAGGTCTACGCCTGCCCGAACCTCTACGCGCCGCTGAAGATTACCGACACAGACCTCCCCACCCCGACCTGGATGCGCGCACCGGGAGCCGTTAGCGGCATGTTCGCCCTCGAATGCGCGATGGACGAGCTGGCCTACGCGCTCAAGATCGACCCGCTCCAACTTCGGCTGATCAACTATGCCGAAGTAGACCCCGAGAGCGGCCAGCCATTTTCGAGTAAGGCGTTGCGGGAGTGCTATCGACTCGGCGCGGAAAAGTTCGGGTGGAAGAATCGCAAGTTTGAGCCGCGCTCGATGCGTGACGGACGCCTACTCGTCGGTTGGGGAATGGCGACCGGCGTCTGGGGCGCTTCCCAGATGCCTGCTGCCGCCCTCATCACGCTGCGGGTGGACGGCACGGCGCGAGTCGCCAGTGCAACCAGCGACATCGGACCTGGCACCTACACCGTGATGACCATGATCGCTGCCGAGTATCTGGGGCTGAAGTTGGAGCAGGTGAAATTTGAACTCGGCGACACGAAGTTCCCTCGATCACCGTCGCAGGGGGGATCTTGGACGACGGCGAGCGTCGGCTCGGCCGTGCGCGGGGCGGCTCTGGCCATCGGCACGAAGTTGCTCACGCTCGCAAACCGGGAACCGAATTCTCCGCTCAAGGGGACAGCCGCCTCCGATGTCGAGATGCTCGACGGGCGACTGCGACTAAAAAGCGACCCGTCGCGTTTCGTCAACATCTCCACAGTTATGAAGCGTAATGGTCTCACCGCAATCACGGAAACATTCGAGTCGCTTCCCTCAGAGGAGCGCGAGAAGTATACTACGATGGCGCACGGCGCGCAGTTCATTGAAGTGAAGGTTGATCCCGATGTCGGAACTGTCCACGTCACGCGCGCAATTGAAGTAACCGCCTGCGGCAAGATCATGAATCCGAAGGCCTCGCACAGCCAGGAAATCGGCGGCGTTGTATGGGGCATTGGTATGGCGCTGCAAGAGGCGACTGAAATCGACCATCGTTACGGGCGGATCATGAATCCGAATTTGCAGCACTATCACGTGCCGGTTAATGCCGATATCTTGGAGATCGAAACGATATTCGTTGAGGAAGATGATAAAATTGTCAATCCGCTCGGTGTTAAAGGCATGGGCGAACTCGGCATGGTCGGCATCCCGGCAGCGATCGCCAACGCCGTCTTCCATGCCACAGGCAAGCGCATCAGGGAGTTGCCGATTACGCCCGACAAGCTGCTGTGAGTGAGGTCATTTGATGAACCAAGTGCAAGCGGTAGTCGCAGCGAAGATTAGGGGAAACGGTATGTGCTGGCAATGGTGGGCAGTGTGGAAAGCTCTTCGTACCGTTGCCCTGGTGCGCGGATGCTGGTCTGCGAACCACCAGTACCGGAACGATCGGTGCCGTTTGCCTCGAAGCTGACGTTATCGAACACGCAAAGAACTTCATCAGAACGGGCGCAGCGAAGCTCGTCGAGTACAATACCGCCTCGGCGAGCGACAAGAGTAATTGATACAGCAATTCAAAATTCACGCATTAAAGAATTCCTGTCTTTTCTAGACTTACACTATCCATGAAAGAACTTCAAAACATACTCGCAGCTTTTGAGCAAACTCAAAATCAAGGTCAACTCACAGCCCTAGCCACTGTTGTCAAAACCAGTGGCTCTGTATACCGTCGCCCTGGTGCGCGGATGCTGCTCACTGAAGAAGGGCAAATGATTGGTTGCGTGAGCGGTGGTTGCTTAGAAAGTGATGTGTTTGAAAAAGCCCAAGCCCTAATGTTTACTGACGGAGTTCCGGTTGTTGTCAATTATAATACTACTGCCAGCGATGATATTGTTTGGGGATTTGGTCTTGGTTGTAATGGTGTAATTGAGGTACTGATTGAGCCGCTTTCTAACCAATTAGCCAAAGATCAACTAGATTTTATTGCACAATGTCTGCATGGGCAACAGTCGGGAGTAATGGCTACCGTATTTAAAATAACTGGAGACAGCGCCAAAATAGCATCTCGATTGTTCTTGAAGCCAGATGGTACTGTTATTAGTGATATTGAAGATGAGTCACTTGTGCAACAGATTTTGGTAGATGTGCAACAAATACTCAACCAAGGAAAATCGCGGTTAAAGTCTTATATTCTTCCCGGTGGTATCGCTGAAGTATTCCTAGAAGTCATTCATCCTGCTGTTCCTTTAGTAGTTTTTGGTGCAGGTCATGATGCCATTCCCGTTGTTAATCTTGGTAAACACCAAGGTTGGCACGTCACAGTTGTTGATAACAGACCTGGCTATATTACTTTTGAGCGTTTTCCTGATTGTGACCAAATTATTTTCAGCGAACCCCAAGCAATTCAGAACCACCTGAATCTCAATTCACGCACAGTTGCTATAGTTATGACTCATAAATATGAGAGTGATTTGGCACTGCTGCGAACCTTATTACCTTCTCCTGTACGCTACATTGGTATTCTTGGGCCTAAAAACCGCACCCAGCGATTACTGCAAGACCTCAAATCTGAAGGATTCGTGCCAACAGACGCACAACTACAACGTCTCTACGCTCCTGTAGGTCTGGATATTGGCGCAGATTCACCAGAAGTAATTGCGCTGGCTATCGTTACTGAAATTCAAATGGTATTAACGGGTCGATCCGGTCAGTCTCTAAAAGACCGAAAAGCACCCATTCATCAGGGTAGTGAATCCAACACTGTTTGTATTGATGGAGTTTTGATGAACGGATGAACCAGGTAAGTGAACAAACCGAAATGAAACAGACTGAAGCTATAGCCACGATCGGGGTGTTGATTCTTGCAGCAGGCGCATCAACTCGTTTGGGCAAACCCAAGCAACTGCTGCAATATCAAGGACAGAGTTTTCTACGCCATACCGCAAAAATAGCGATCGCTTCAGGATGCCAACCCGTTGTTGTCGTGTTGGGCGCACAGACAAAACAACTGCGGTCACAGCTGAGTGATTTACCTGTCACTATTATGGAAAATCACGATTGGGCAACAGGAATCAGTTCTTCGATTCACGTAGGGCTGGAGGCATTACAAACCCAATGTCATATGCTTGAGGCAGCGATCATCACTCTTTGCGATCAGCCATTGATCTCAGTGCGATTGATTCAGCAATTGGTTGAACAGTATAGGTTAAAAGGTAAGCGGATCGTCACCTCTGCATATGCTGGAACTGTTGGTGTTCCCGCTCTATTCGATCTGACGCTATTTCCAGATTTGATGCTTTTACAGGGTGATGTAGGTGCCAAACGACTGATTCATCAATTAATTGATGAAGTTGTTCCTGTTTCATTTCCTGATGGTGCGATCGACATCGACACTCCACTAGACTATGAACGATTTTTAGCGGGACTTAAACAGAACAGGAAATAAAAGAAGCCTTCACAAGTCTGGTTCGAGTGGGCGAGGAAGCAGAGTAGGGTGTTAGCAATGTCACATGGGTAATACGCCGATGTAGAGGCTGTAGAGTTGCAGGATAGGATGTGGCGATTTCCCCTTCAACGGGTTGCACATAGTTCCGAGCGCGCCAAAAGGTTTACTCAACCAACACCGTGAGGATTAAAAATATGGTGAAAAATCACTGTTTAGCCAAGTCTATTAATGATGCATCTTGGTATCAGTTTCGTGTCTGGGTTGAATATTTTGGAAAAGTATTTAAACGTGTCACGGTTGCGGTTAATCCGCAATACAGTAGCCAGGAATGCTCTAGCTGCGGTGAAGTTGTCAAAAAAACTCTATCTACTAGAACCCCAATACTTCTCGGTTAAGGGGAAAAGGGGAAAGGGAAAAAGGGAAATAAAAAACCTTTAACCCTTACCCTTTACCCTTTACCCCAAACCCGATTCCGAGTTA
>NZ_JAYGHD010000439.1:0-7609 GCF_034932245.1 Nostoc sp. UHCC 0251 | reverse complement strand
AATTCAAGTTGGAGAGTTGGCAGATTTCTGGCGGCAGGTTGCTGAGTTGATTGTTCTCGAGGTATAGCCAAGTCAAGTTGGAGAATTGGCAGATTTCTAGCGGTAGGCTGCTGAGTTGATTGTTATGGAGGGATAGCTCAGTCAAGTTGGAGAGTTGACAGATTTCTGGCGGCAGGTTGCTGAGTTGATTGTTATAGAGGGATAGCCAATTCAAGTTAGAGAGTTGGCAGATTTCTAGCGGCAGGCTGATGAGTTGATTGGCAGAGAAGTCTAGCCTTGTTAAGTTGGAGAGTTGGCAGATTTCTGGCGGCAGGCTGCTGAGTTGATTGTTATTGAGGGATAGCTCAGTCAAGTTGGAGAGTTGGCAGATTTCTGGCGGCAAGCTGCTAAGTTGATTGTTATTGAGGTATAGCACCGTTTCCTTTTCCCTGGCAGCTTGTTCAATAATTTGCAACAATTCTTTGTTTGTCACCTGCAAACCTCACCAACTCTGTAGCGATATTTACCAGATTAGTGTATCGCAGGTCATAAGGAATGGGGCTAGATTAATGTGTTCTACTTACGTAGAAAGGGTTGTAATGTTTAAATTAGAAGGGTGCGTAGGTGTAGCCCGCACCACCAACGCTACAGGCGATCGCCTTATGGGATACACTGAATATATTTAGCAGTCGGCAATTTCATGAATATTCGTCAAGAACTTCTAAGTCTGATTGAACAACTGAATGATGAGCAGTTATCAGCATTGCTTGATTTAGCTCTTTCTTTCAAGAATGGCGAAAAATCTGTTAATCCTGCTGTTCAATCTCAGGCTTACCAGGATTGGGTAAGCCCTGAAAATGATATTTACGATGAAGTATTTGCTGATGAACTTACAGTGCGGTGATGTTGTGTTGTGTCGAGTTCCCATGCCTTCAAACGGATTGGCACAGTTTAAAGTTCGCCCTGCTGTTGTAATTTCAGCAAATCAATTGAATCAAATTCTTGATAATTTCCAGCAAACAAGCGACGGCAAAGACAATTACAGCTTGATGTGTTTCCACCCAATCAAAGTTAGTCGGCAAATCAAAATGTCCAAAAACTGAAGCCACACTCAATGCTAGCAGTGGTACAAATACTCGAAAGCCAGCCGCCACGCTCAAACTAATCCCCAGTAATAATTCAATAAATGTATTGAGATTGAACAAAGAATTTAAATCCATAGTAGGACTCAAGTTATACTCTTGGTGTTTTTTCCATCTTTTAGCTGAACGGAGTGACAACTCTAAGCTGTGATCCCAAGATAAGAAACTTGGCAAAAATATTTCATCTGACTATATGTAGAATTCAGTGAAACTGTCACACTCACCGACATCCCGCCCAGAACTGAATTCCGAGGCGGGATAGAAACGTAGTGCAAGATTTATTAATAAAGATATGGCTGCGGCAAGACTTGTGTGTACACCGTAGTCGCAAACGGTGAAGGGAGACAAAGCGTAGCTTTAGCGGGGTGGGGTTCTTCGAGTTTAATAAGCAATCAAGCGACATGATACAAGGGCGCTTTTGCATAATTCTGTCGTCGCTAACCTTGAAAATCAGGTCAAAATGAGCGAATAGTGAGTTTCAGCAAAGCAGACTTTATTAAAAGATGCCGAAAATATCACAATCTTGGAAAATAATAAAGTAAGTCGAGTATCGCATGACTCACTTGATGTCCTCATTTATTCTAGGAAAATATGACTCATTCTTTCCTTGAACGCCTGCGTAGTCCAGATAGCCCAGTCCTCGTCTTCGACGGGGCGATGGGAACCAACTTACAAACCCAAAACCTGACTGCTGAAGACTTCGGCGGCCCACAGTATGAAGGTTGTAACGAATACTTAGTCCACACGAAACCTGAAGCTGTCGCTAAGGTTCACCGTGACTTCCTCGCTGCTGGTGCTGATGTCATTGAAACGGATACCTTTGGTAGTACCTCCCTGGTGCTGGCAGAATATGACTTGGCAGACCAAGCTTACTACCTCAGCAAGACAGCCGCAGAATTGGCGAAGCGTGTGGCTGCGGAATTTTCCACGCCAGAAAAACCCCGGTTTGTGGCTGGTTCTATCGGCCCCACAACTAAACTCCCTACCTTGGGACATATTGACTTTGACACCATGAAAGCCACTTTTGCCGAACAAGCAGAGGCGCTGTGGGATGGTGGTGTCGATTTATTTTTGGTGGAAACTTGCCAAGATGTGCTGCAAATTAAGGCGGCACTGAATGCCATTGAAGAAGTGTTTGCTAAGAAGGGCGATCGCAGGCCGTTGATGGTGTCTGTGACAATGGAAAGCATGGGTACAATGTTGGTTGGTTCAGAAATTAGCGCTGTACTGACAATTTTGGAACCTTACCCAATTGACATTCTCGGTCTAAACTGTGCCACAGGCCCAGACTTGATGAAACCACATATCAAGTATCTGGCAGAACATTCACCTTTCATCGTTTCCTGTATACCCAATGCGGGTTTACCTGAGAACGTTGGCGGTCAAGCACACTACCGCCTGACACCGTTGGAATTACGGATGTCATTGATGCATTTTGTTGAAGATTTAGGTGTCCAAGTGATCGGGGGTTGCTGTGGGACACGTCCAGAACACATTCAACAATTGGCAGAACTTGCTAAAGGTCTGAAGCCAAAAGTTAGACATCCTAGCTTAGAACCAGCAGCAGCATCAATTTACACCACTCAGCCATACGACCAAGATAATTCCTTCTTGATTGTTGGTGAACGTCTCAACGCCAGTGGTTCCAAGAAATGCCGCGATTTACTAAATGCCGAAGATTGGGATGGACTCGTTTCAATGGCGAGGGCGCAAGTAAAAGAAGGCGCACACATCCTTGATGTCAACGTCGATTATGTGGGACGTGACGGCGTGCGTGATATGCACGAATTAGTTTCGCGCATTGTTAATAATGTGACACTGCCTTTAATGCTTGACTCCACCGAATGGGAAAAGATGGAGGCGGGTTTAAAGGTTGCCGGTGGTAAGTGTTTGCTGAACTCCACCAACTACGAAGATGGGGAAGCGCGCTTTTTGAAAGTGTTGGATTTAGCGAAAAAGTACGGTGCTGGTGTAGTCATTGGTACTATCGACGAAGATGGGATGGCACGGACAGCAGACAAAAAGTTTGCGATCGCCCAACGCGCATACCGTCAAGCTGTAGAATACGGCATACCACCCACAGAAATATTCTTTGATACCCTCGCGTTACCCATTTCCACCGGGATTGAAGAAGACCGAGAAAACGGTAAAGCCACCATTGAATCTATCCGGCGGATTCGTGAAGGATTGCCTGGATGTCATGTGATTTTGGGTGTTTCCAATATTTCCTTTGGTTTGAATCCAGCCTCGCGGATGGTGCTGAATTCGGTGTTTTTGCACGAGGCGACAACGGCGGGAATGGATGCAGCCATTGTCAGTGCTAACAAAATTTTACCGTTATCGAAGATTGACGCCCGCCATCAAGAAATTTGTCGGCAGTTGATTTATGATGAGCGGAAGTTTGAGGGTAACGTCTGCGTTTACGATCCCTTGGGAGAGCTTACCACAGCCTTTGCCGGGGTAACAACTAAGCGCGATCGCTCCTTAGATGAAAGTCTCCCCATCCCAGAACGTCTCACGCGCCATATCATCGACGGCGAACGCATTGGCTTAGAAGAACATCTCAAAAAAGCCTTAGAAGAACATCCCCCCTTAGAAATTATCAACACCTTTCTGCTAGATGGCATGAAAGTTGTCGGAGAATTATTCGGTTCTGGACAAATGCAGCTACCTTTCGTTTTGCAATCTGCGGAAACCATGAAAGCGGCGGTGGCTTTTCTAGAACCGTTCATGGAAAAATCAGAATCAGGCAACAATGCCAAGGGAACCTTTATCATCGCCACAGTGAAAGGCGATGTCCACGACATTGGTAAAAACTTGGTGGATATCATCTTATCCAACAACGGCTATAAGGTGATTAACCTGGGAATTAAGCAGCCAGTAGAAAATATCATCAACGCTTACGAACAGCATAAAGCTGATTGTATTGCGATGAGTGGTTTGCTGGTAAAATCCACCGCCTTCATGAAAGAGAACTTGGAGGTATTCAACGAAAAGGGAATTAGTGTCCCCGTGATATTAGGTGGCGCAGCATTGACTCCCAAGTTTGTCTATGAAGATTGCCAAAATACCTATAAAGGTAAAGTTGTTTATGGCAAAGATGCCTTTTCTGACTTGCACTTCATGGATAAATTAATGCCAGCAAAGGCTACTGGTAACTGGGAAGATTTGCAGGGATTTTTGAACGAAATCGAAACGGCTGAAGTTTCGACCAATGGTCACAAAGAAGCAAAAACTAAGACTGCTGAAGAAACGTCTGCTGAACCAAAAGTAGTAGATACGAGACGTTCTGAAGCTGTGGCTGTGGATATTGAACGTCCCACACCGCCTTTCTGGGGAACGAAGTTATTGCAGCCTAGTGATATTCCCATCGAGGAAATATTCTGGCACTTAGATTTACAAGCTTTGGTTGCTGGACAGTGGCAATTCCGCAAACCAAAGGAACAATCTAAGGAAGAATATCAGGCCTTCTTAGCTGAGAAAGTCTACCCAATTTTAGAAACTTGGAAACAGCGAATTATTGAAGAAAATCTGTTGCATCCCCAAGTGATTTACGGCTATTTTCCTTGTCAAGCTGAGGGAAATTCTCTACATATATATGATTCAGAGAACCAATCACAACAGGTTGCAACTTTCGAGTTTCCCAGACAGAAGTCTTTAAGGCGGCTGTGCATAGCAGATTTCTTTGCACCAAAAGAATCGGGAATTATTGATGTCTTCCCCATGCAAGCGGTGACTGTAGGGGAGATTGCAACAGAATTCGCCCAAAAGCTGTTTGCCGCCAATCAATACACCGATTATCTGTATTTCCACGGCATGGCAGTGCAGGTGGCAGAGGCTGTGGCTGAATGGACACATGCCAGAATCCGCCGCGAGTTAGGTTTTGCTGCTGATGAACCCGACAATATCCGGGATATATTAGCACAACGCTATCGTGGCTCACGGTATAGTTTTGGATATCCAGCTTGCCCAAATATCCAAGACCAATACAAGCAACTGGAGTTATTGCAGACTGACAGAATTAACTTGTATATGGATGAAAGCGAACAACTTTATCCAGAACAGTCTACCACTGCGATTATTGCTTACCACCCATTAGCAAAATACTTTAGCGCGTAGAATCCTACCCCATAAACCCTCGCTTCACTTGTGGCGAGGGAATGGGGAGTAGGGAAATCCGAATCAGAAAATGGGGGCAAACAACGCTCAAAAAAGGTGCGATCGCCTAAGCTATGCTTTTAAAATCCTAATTGGTATCATGCCCTTCTTTGTTCTCCGGGTTTATTCTGGGAAACAGAGGGTTAGGCTGTATTAACCACTATCATCATTTCAGATACTAACATCGAAGAATTACCAATTATGCTAGAACAAGGCACTATCAGTATTCATACTGAGAATATTTTCCCGATCATTAAGAAGTCGCTTTACTCAGACCACCAAATCTTCTTGCGGGAACTGGTATCCAACGCTGTAGACGCCATCCAAAAGCTGAAAATGGTATCCCGCGCTGGAGATTACGCTGGAGATATCGGCGAACCAGAAATTGAAATTGCCATTGATAAAGATAAGAAAACTCTATCCATCTCCGATAACGGTATCGGGATGACCGCAGATGAAGTTAAGAAATATATCAATCAGGTTGCCTTTTCTAGTGCTGAAGAATTTATTCATAAGTATGAAGGCAAATCAGATCAACCTATAATTGGCCACTTCGGACTTGGTTTTTACTCTTCCTTCATGGTGGCGCAAAAGGTAGAAATTGATACCCTTTCATACCAGGAAGGAGCGCAAGCGGTTCACTGGACTTGTGATGGTTCCCCAGCTTTCACTCTAGAAGAATCGTCCCGGACAACTCGCGGCACTACTATTACTCTCAGCCTGCAAGGGGAAGAAGAGGAATTTTTAGAGTCTGCACGAATTAAGAATCTTGTCAAGACCTATTGT
Source organism: Nostoc sp. UHCC 0251 (assembly GCF_034932245.1). Lineage (NCBI taxonomy): Bacteria > Bacillati > Cyanobacteriota > Cyanophyceae > Nostocales > Nostocaceae > Nostoc > Nostoc sp. UHCC 0251. The sequence continues at coordinate 1,544 of NZ_JAYGHD010000439.1, read as the reverse complement.
GATTTCTTACCAGTACCAATAAAACTGGAAGGTGAAGTATTAAATAAGCAAAAAGCACCGTGGCGAGAGTCTCCAAGTAACCTGAGTCAAGAAGATTATTTAGAGTTTTACCGCTATTTGTATCCTTTTCAGGAAGAACCTCTGTTATGGGTACATTTAAATACAGACTATCCCTTTATCATCAACGGGATTCTGTATTTCCCAAAAATGAGGCCCGATGTAGATGTTACAAAAGGACAGATCAAGCTATTTTGCAATCAAGTTTTTGTTAGCGACAACTGCGAAGAAATTATCCCGCAATTTCTGACTCCAATGCGGGGTGTGATCGATAGTACTGATATTCCCCTGAACGTATCGCGTAGTGCTTTGCAAGGCGATCGCACCGTGAAGCGAATTGGTGATTATATTGCCAAAAAAGTAGGCGATCGCCTCAAAGAACTTTTCCGCGATAATCGTGAACAATACATTAGTGCGTGGAAAGACCTTGGTACTTTTGTAAAATTCGGCGTTCTCAACGACGAGAAATTCAAAAAACAAATTGAAGATATCATTGTCTTCCGCACCACCGCCAAGCTGACAGAAAAAGTTGCTGCTGAAACTCCAGTGGTTGAAGTACAGTCTTCAGACGGGGATGCTTGGCAAGATGTCACTCCTTCACCTAGTTCTGAGAACTCAGCACCTAGCGCTCCTTACACCACACTCAAAGAGTATCTCGAACGCAACAAAGAACGTAACGAAAACCGGGTTTTCTACAGCACCGATGAAGCGACCCAAGCAACATACATAGAACTGCACAAAAATCAAGGCTTGGAAGTCCTGTTTATGGACTCCTTCATCGACACCCACTTTATCAACTTCCTAGAGCGCGAATATCAGGATGTCAAGTTTACGCGGGTGGACTCCGACTTAGATAATACCTTGCTGGAACAAGATAAAGATAAGGAAATTGTTGATCCCAAGACAAATAAAACTCGGAGTGAAAGCATCAAAGAGTTATTTGAAAAATCCCTCAACAAACCCAAACTCAACATTCGTACCGAAGCTTTGAAATCAGACGATCCTCATGGTACACCACCTGCGATCGTGCTTCTACCAGAGATTCTCCGCCGTATGCGAGAAATGAACGCCATGATGATGCAGCAGCAGACAGTAGAGTTTCCCGAAGATCACGTTTTGCTGGTGAATACTGCCCACCCGCTGATTCAAAATCTGGCAAACCTTAACCAAGGTAGTATTATTCAAGGTGATGGTGAATCGTCTACAGATCAGTTAGTGAACTTGATTTGCCAACACGTCTACGATTTAGCGCTGATGTCTCAGAAAGGATTTGACGCTGACGGAATGAAATCCTTCGTCGAACGATCGAATGAGGTACTCACCAAACTCACGGAACAAGCTAGTAAATAGTGCTAAGTGGGAGATTGGGCATTGGGCATTGGGCATGGGGCATTGGGCACTTGTACTGAGCGAAGCCGAAGTATTGGGCATTGGGCATTGGGCATTAGTTATTCTCCTTGTCCCCCTCTGCTTCCCCTGCTTCCCCT
>NZ_JAYGHD010000438.1:0-7642 GCF_034932245.1 Nostoc sp. UHCC 0251 | reverse complement strand
TATCAAACCCTTTCTACATAAGCTTTACGTCAAGTGTTTCTTGAAAGAGGGGTAATAGCTGAATAAAGCCTCTACCTTCATACTTTATTTTATCTTTTGTAATATCCAATCCCTTTGAAAATTCAAAATGAAATGGAACCATAATAAATGGTAAAACTAATTTTACCTGATCATCTAATTGCTGATATTCAGCCACACCTACCATCTGATATAGATGTTGTGCAGGTGGATAGTGAAGGTAATTTTGATGGTGATGCCAGTGATGCAGAAGTTTATGTCAACGGATTTTATCTGAAAACTTCTACCCTTGATAAAGTGCTGACAGCAGCACCCAGACTGCGTTGGCAACAGTCGCCGAGTGCTGGCGTGAATCACATCCTCATACCAACTTTTTTACAAAAGGATATTATCCTCACGAATGTCGCAGGGGTTCATGCGATTCCAATTTCGGAATTTGTCTTGGCATTCATGCTTTATCACGCCAAGAATCTGCGGAAATTGCAAACTTTGCAGGATGAACATACTTGGGTAAGAGGAATATGTCTCGAAGAGTTGGCAGACGCAACTTTGTTAATTCTTGGCACCGGGAATATTGGTCAGGCAATCGCATCTCGCGCTAAAGCCTTTGGAGTTCAAGTTTGGGGTAGTCGCCGCCATCCTGAACCGCTACCGAATTTTGACAAGGTTGTGGGTGCCGATGAGTGGCGATTGCTCCTCCCAGCAGCCGACTATGTAGTAATTGCCACACCGTTAACTCCAGAAACTAAAGGCTTGATCGATGAAGCTGCATTGCGCTCCATGCGTCAGTCTGCTTACTTAATTAATATCGCTCGTGGTGCGATCGTCGATGAAGTTGCATTGCTCACTGCACTACGTGAAGGATGGATTGCAGGTGCTGGATTAGATACAGTGGCTACAGAACCTTTGCCACCAGAAAGTCCCTTGTGGTCGTTATCGAACGCCTTTATCACTCCCCATTGTTCAGCCATGTCACCACGGCTGAAAAAGCGCATAGCACAACTTTTTATTGACAATCTCAAACGTTACCAAACTGGTCAGCCTTTGAGGAATGTCGTAGACAAGCAAGCAGGATACTAAGCAATTCAAAATAGAAAATCGGAAAACCCTTTTTCCCCCAGCAAGAACTACGTTCTTAATGATAAGACTTTAACCGGACACGATATTAAATTCTCCTCGATTTAATTTTTGAACGTATCACGGCAGTCCCTAACTCAATAGTTTGAGCGAGGTAATTATCAAATTTACCTTTTATTTTGACTTGGATTGATTGGATCTATAGGACTCATATTTAATTGCGTGAAAAAATTCAGTGTAACTCAAAGAGGCTTTTTGCCTATTGCCTATTGCCTATTGCCTTCTTACGTAAATAATTTCAGAAATCAATTCGGATCACTATATACCTTATTTATTGTTTGACAATCGTTCAAACATTTGTATTAAAGCTAACTGCATTTCTGGCGGAAATTCCAACGTGCCAGAACGCATATGTAAATCTAACTGAGGGAAAGGGATTTCAATTTCTCTTTGCTGTAATGCTTCGTAGATATTGTAGTATAAATCACTTTTGAGCAAGAATTGTTTATTAGGTTCCGCAGTCCATACTAATAACTCAAAATTTAAACTGTTGTTACCAAACTCTTTAAACAATACTAGAGGAGAAGGAGCCTGCAATACATTGGGATGCTTAGAGGCTGCGTCTAATAGAGCAGCTTGCACCGCTTTGGGATCTGAGCTATAAGCAACGCCAATAGGGAGATGAAGGCGAGAAATCGGGTTGCGATGGCTCCAGTTGATTACTTCTTTTTCTAAAAAACGAGAGTTAGGTACAATGATTGAAACATGGTCAAGAGTACGAATCTCGGTACTTCTTGCACCTATTCGCTCGACAATGCCTGTATATTCCCCGACTTCCACAAAATCTCCAACCTGAATCGGACGCTCAAATACTAGTACTAAACCACTGCCAAAATTCTTAGCAATATCCTGTAAGCCAAAGCCAATTCCAACACTTAAAGCACTTGCTAAGATTGTCAAAGAGCTAATATCAAGCCCCCAGATTTGTAGCAATACCAGTGTGCCAATAAAAATTAGACCATATTTGAAAAGTATTACAATCGCTTCTTGAGCGCCACGATTGATTCCAGTAAAATGTAGAATGCGAGAACGTAAAAAATTGGTTACAGTTCCAGCAAAAATAACTAAGCCGAACAACAAACCAATCAAAATTATTAATTCAGTAAGAGAGTAAGGATTCTTGCCTAATGTCAGAATAGGCGATGTGAAACTGGTAATCAGGATATTTGAAATTTGGTAGCTCCATTGACGAGTAAAAGGAAACAGATTAGTGATATAAAGAATCGCACTCATCCAAAGGGCGATACGCGTACTCGCCAACACTAATTTGAAAAATATTTCCAATACTCTAAGTGGTTCTGAATTAGGTATTGTATTGCTAGTAGTTAAGCGTTGTGATACTACTCGGAAAAAGTGATGCTTAATCCATCCCAATAGCCAACTGAACCCAATAGTCATGAGTAAAATTGCTGCTGCTACAAAAGTTGTTTGTTGCAGATAGGTTCTAGTTCGCTCTAAGTGAGCTTGCTGTAACGCTTCTTCTATTTGCTGTGACCAAATCTTTGACTGCTCATCAACTGTGCTACCTGGAACAGTATCTTGTTCTGTAACCGTTAACAGATAGCGGTCATTTAGCAAAATAGTAGGTAGCTGGTTGCGTTTTTCAATTTTAACTTGGATAGATTCATAAGTTTGAATTGCATTTTTCAATTGTGAATTGATTAAACTTGCCCTTTCTTGAGCGTTATACTGACCAGAATCACTAATCTTAAAAAGCTGTTGCCCATCCAAAATAACTGGAGCTTTCGTTAATGTTTGAGCAACGGTAGGAGTTAACCAGATAAACAAAATAAAAGTTACTATCGCAATGAGAATATTGAAATATTTTGATGGCAATTGCAATCGGCGATAATAAAGCATTAGAATTCTAATAAGATAATTTTAGCCAAGCTAATTAATATTAACTAGATTTTGTCACAATCAATTTTTTACCATAAAATAAAACTAATAGAAAGAATTTAATTTAGAGTTACATAACTGTGCCACAAACAAGCGATCGCTTGTCTGCGACATATCACCCAAACTCCAGATTCCGGTTCCTTGACGATGCCTGTGGCGGGCTACGCTTACGCCCTTCCCCGGTAGCAGAATCTGTGACAAGCTGCCATTCATTGTTAGCGAGTCTTGTCTGCGACACACTCTTGCGTTCGAGCGTCAGGGCTAATTAAGAGACATCGCTTCATGTCAAAAGAGTGAAGAGTGACTTTCCCTCAGCGGAGATTTGAGAGAAATACTCATACATCCTCCGAGGAAAGTCAGTCAGCTGAAATATTTGTAATAATTCCCAGTAATTGCTGTTACATAATTTTATTCATGAAATTTTAATGCCCTAACTGAATATGACAATTTGATTAAAGGAGAGTTTTTTATGTCAGTTCAAGACTTGGAAGAATTTTTTCACACACAATTTAGTCAAATACGGTGTGAACTACAAGTTGGCTGCAAAAGCAGCTAGGATATTGGCTTCTGGCAAACCTGATGAGCTATTAACAGCAGAAGAAAAGCATTTGGCTACAGAGGTTTGTCAGCAGTGGTCAAAACAGCGTCAACGTATAGAGCGACTCAATTCTCTTTTATAGAAGCGAATAGGGATATTTAGTAAAAATTGTGACTTTAGTTATATACCTTAAGGAGAAATTAGCCTTGAATATTTATCTCTAAAGAAGAATGAATTTAGTAGATTTGCAGAGCTAACTTAAAGCAAGAATACAACTCAGATGAAAAGCTTCTTGGGGTTTCACTACCTCAAAAGCTACAAGGCTTTAGTTAGTTACAAGGAGTTTTATTATGTCAGATACTAGCAACCGTGGCTTTGCTTCTATGGATGAAGACAAGCAACGTGAAATAGCAAGCAAAGGCGGACAAGCTGCCCATGAAAAAGGCACTGCTCATGAGTTCACTTCTGAAGAAGCTCGTGAAGCTGGGCAAAAGGGCGGAAAAGTTGCCCATGAAAAAGGCACTGCTCATGAGTTTACTTCTGAAGAGGCTCGTGAAGCTGGGCAAAAAGGCGGTGAAGCTGTAAGCCAAGATAGAGAACACATGTCCGAGATTGGCCGTGAAGGTGGCAAGAGTTCTCACAGTGGTGGTTGAGCTTTTGCTCAATGCTGTAAAGCTCTTTGAGCATGGTTGCGCTTACCGCTTTCTCTAAAAGAGGCGATCGCAATTTAGATTTAGATAATGATGCCACTTAATTTAAGTGGACAAAACAGGTAAAAAACAGTTTTTTGACAGTATTTGAAATTAAGCGTTGTACGATCGGACGGTGCTGATTGTACAACGCTGTTTAGTTTATTTTAGTACCTTGTACATTAACTAATTATTCGTCAATTTAACAAAATCTTGTCACAGGATTATAAAAATCAATACGCTTGGGTTAGCGCCAAAAACCTTAAATTGTGTAGCTTTGGGAGCTACTGCGTTGGCGGGTTTACCGAATTCTGCAAACGTTAATAGATAATATTTATCAAGCTAAAAGTTTTCGCAGTCAGGATTGGCGTGGTTCGCAGCTATCAGTTATTGTGACTTAAAGCATAAATTGGTTCTTGGCAGAAGTGTTGAATGTTAAGAGAAATCCGATAAAAATAGCCCAAAATATGGTATTTTTGGGCGAAGGCTTAAAATATATTAGTTTGATTGTGATTATAAATTCATTTCCCAAAATTGTCAAAGATATCCTGAAAAGCCTGCCAAAAAAAGATTATCCAGTATTAAATAGTCGTCTATTCTTTGAGTGCTGGCTATCCTATGCCCTGGATAACAGTTTAACAAGTATGCGAGATTTATTTCAAAGATTAAATAACACAGGATTTGAAGTAGATATTTCTACATTTTCTAAGGCAAGTTCTCACCGTAGTCAAAAACCCTTTCAAGAAATTTATCAAAAATTGAATGAGTTAGTACAGAAGAAAACTCACAAAAAATTACACGGTAAATACGCCATTTGCCCAATTGATTCTACAATTATCACTCTCACCAGTAAGTTATTATGGGTGCTAGGTCATCATCAAGTTAAACTTTTTAGTTCTCTAAATCTAGCTACTGGAAGTCCAGAAGAGAACTTTATCAACTTTGGGCATGACCATGATTATAAATTTGGTTCACAAATGATGTCTAGTCTACCAACTAATGCTGTTGGAGTAATGGATAGAGGCTTCGCAGGATTAAAGTTTATCCAAGAATTGGTACAAGAAAGCAAATACTTTGTTTTGCGGATTAAAAACAATTGGAAATTAGAATTTGAGAACAGGACTGGATTAATCAAAGTTGGTGCATCTGATCATGCTCTTTTCTTTTAGAGTGATTAATTTCTGTGATTTAGAAACGAAAACTGAATTTCGCTTAGTAACTAATTTACCAGAGTCAGGAGATGCAGCAGTCACTGATAATGAAATTAGGGACATTTATCGATTACGTTGGGGAGTTGAACTGTTATGGAAGTTTTTAAAGATGCACTTAAAGCTTGACAAGTTGATTACCAAAAACGTCAATGGTATCACCATACAAATTTATGTTAGCTTGATAGCTTATCTGATTTTACAGATTATATTGATTCCTCCACAATGGGGACATACACTATTAGATAAATTCCGCTATTTACAATCTTGTATGTGTCAGAAAATCAGTTATGTTCATTGGTTTGAGGAGATGATGTTTTGTTGACTAATTTAGGCTTTTGAGAGTTAGTGTAACTAACAATGTAAAGTTTTGTATCAGTATTCAACACTTCTGGTGTTCTCTATATCACCAGTTTACTTAGATATTAAGGTAATTTGTTACGCCAAAAATGTTTTTAGTTATACAATTTGGTCACAACACTCAATTAAGAAAGCGATCGCACCTTTGGGCTACAATTAAACTACTCATCGATTAACTTTCTGGCACTGCAATGAGCATTTCTCAACTACCGAAACTCTATCGCCTGCCAACAAAACTACCCATTGATGGCGCAGTTCGGATTGATTTAGAGGAAGGTATTCCAGTTTTTAGAGCATCTAGCAGTGTTCAAAGTCGCGTTGAAGAACTATTGGCAAAACAGCAAGACACTTCACTCAGTGCAGAAGAAGAACAAGAACTTGATTGCTACGAAGAAATTGATGATTACTTAAGCTTTGTCAATCGCACAATTCGTAATTTGTCCCTTGCTCCAACTCAGCCAGCATGATAAATTGTGTCCTCTCGTAGCAAAATTCCTGAATCGATTCAAAAGCAAGTACGTCAACGCGCTAATTACCTATGTGAGTATTGCCATGCCTCTGAACAATGGCAATATGTACAGTTCACCGTAGACCATATTATGCCGTTGTCATTGGGGGGAACAGATAATTTGGAAAATTTGGCGTTGGCTTGCTTTCACTGCAATCGCAGGAAGACAAATCGGCTGACAGCAACTGACCCTCTATCTGGAGAAGAAGTTTCATTATTTAACCCCCGACAGTATAACTGGAGTGAGCATTTTATTTGGTCTGCCGATGGGCTTTTAATTATGGGTTTGACAGATGTGGGACGAGCAACAGTCACCGCATTAACCTTGAACCGGGAACGGATTATCAATATTCGTGAGGCTGATAAAGAAATCGGCCGGCATCCACCAATGGATGATCCGATGCAAACAAAATTTGCTCAAGCCGAATAGGGGATAGTGCAATCTCAATATTTCTGCTTTTATAATAGGCGATCGCTCCATAGACGCGCTGGGTGATAGCAGATAGTGTGACTTTAGCCATAACTTTGCCGTCAACAAAACTACAACCCTCATTCTTGCGTCAGCTAATTTTGGATGAAATTGGCAGTTTGGAACCATAACTTTGCCGCTAGTCCAAATTGGAAGGATAAGCTTGCCGTAAGTCCAATCAAGCATAGAAAGCAGAAAAGTGTATAAGTATAAAAAAGTTGTACACTTTTCTCAAAATTCGTCATATTGATAAATAAAAAAGTTGTACAATTCCTCAAACTTTAGCCTTGTAAAGGTTTGGAACTATTTACTATAAGACTCAATGGCGATCGCATTCCGCGCAAACTTAAGCTGTTGATTCAGCTTTGTATTTAGAATGCGTAGGCGTAGCCCGTCGTAGACATCGCTCTCCAGACAAAGCCTAAATGAATTGACAAGCTAAGGCACAGACGGCAATTCTCAATCGAAAATGGTATTACTTCGACAAAATCATGCTTGGGTTGGGCTGCGCCTACGCGTATTTTAATCAGTGCATTGTTTGAGTTTTAGAAGCGATCGCACTTTCGGGGCGATCACAGTACCAGTAACTGATTTCCTTAACCTTATTAAATTCACACTGGAGAATAGAAGACTTCATCCTCCCCAATCTTGGGAACAGCAAGTACTGATTAACCTTTATAAAGCTAAACATAAGTTAGAAGAGGTGATGGATTTGCTCGGTGAATAGATAACTCAAAAGCTTAGTTAATAGCAAGGACTCTAGATAAGCTAATCGGCATTTAAATTGCAACATAGTCACTATTGCCTTTGTTTTTT
>NZ_JAYGHD010000437.1:0-8020 GCF_034932245.1 Nostoc sp. UHCC 0251 | reverse complement strand
ACCCTTAATTAAAGCTTTGCAGGATGAAGATTCCTCTGTTCGTAAGAGTGCCGCATATGCGTTAGGAAAAATCGGCAACCAAGAAGCTGTATCACCCTTAATTAAAGCTTTGCAGGATAAAGATTTCTTTGTTCGTTTGAGTGCCGCAAAGACGTTAGGAGAAATTGCTGGCTATGAAGTTTTGTATCATATCTGGGAATTACAATTAAAAACTCCGTCACAAGATAAAAGCGATGCAATTTCTAAAATTCAAGAGCGGTGCAAATTTTATAACCATGAAATTTGTTATTCTGTCTTGAATGAGGAAACCAATAACACTGATCTTTTAACTAGTTCTCTAAATCCACCTAATCAAATAATCATATTTGAAGCTCATATGTCAAACAATAATTCTACAGGCCCTACCTTTAACGTTGGCACTGTCGTAGGCACTGTTACAGGAGATATTAAAGGCGATAATATTGGCACTCAAAACAATTACGCGTCTACACAAGATATTGCTAAATTAGAAACTGTGCTTCAGCAGTTGCTTGAGAAAATGGAGCAGGATAAACCGACTGTAATCGATGCTCAACCTATTGTTGCTCAAGCTGTTGAGAGTCATCCAGTACTTAAAAATAGGCAAGCGATTGAGCAAGTTATTAAAAATAATCCAATGCTCAAAGTACGTTTGCAAAGAGCAGTGACAGCAGCAGGTATTGAGACTGTAAAGATTTTATTTGCTCCTGCTGGTATTGCGATTGAAGCGATTAGGGCTTGGAATGAACCTAGCTAGAAAGGCAGAGGGCAGAAGGCAGGAGGCAGAAGGAAATTTTGATTCACTTCGACTACGCTCAGTGACCACGTACCCTCCTATTCCTGTTTCTTCAAATGCTGCACAAACGCATTATGTTCCGGTGACTTCAACCCCGCTTGCACCACCTCCAACACTCGCACCATCTGATTGTTTAACAGCGCCTCCACCGCCAACCACAAACCCGGAAACACCCCAGAGCGAATAATTCCATCTGCACCAGGAGATAGCAATCGATAGTCGCCATCAATTAGGCAAAACCATTCAATTTTATTCTCGTAAGATTGCCAGATTACGTACTCCAACACCCCATTACGGCGATAAACTTGCTTTTTGCTACCTGTATCGATCGCAACGCTACTCGCGGCAATTTCAACAATCAATTCGGGAGATCCTTCAATGTAACCGTCGCTGCTCAAACGGGTTTGTCCGCCTGCGTCTGGTTCAATAAACAGCACTACATCTGGCTGGGGTTCATTGTCTAAATCTAGTCTGACGGTTGGGGCATCACTCAAATCAACGCCAGGAGTCAGTGATTGGTATACTCCTAACCAAGTTATCACCCGACTGTGGGGTTTGCCATGCTGCTCATGTCTTAAGGGAGATGCCACGTAAACGATTCCTTCAATCAGTTCTGCTTTCTTGATATGGAGTGCAGCCGCATAACGCCGTTCAAATTCAGGGCGAGTTAAGCGATCGCCACTTTCAAGTGGAGGCAGATGTCTCTGGGGTGAGTACTCTCTAACCATTTGCCAATCCTTGGAGTTGCCGGATATTTCTGACTTTAGCAAACCTCAATTATCAGTTAGAATTTATTGATTTGCTGCTTTCCTCAAATTCCAAAAATCATAAAACGTAATGTTAATTGTCATCGTGCGTTCTAGTGTGCGATCGCTTACTCCCCCCAGTTAGCCATCGCCAACCTGTACTAGCTATCATTAGCTAAGTGGTATGCCAGATACATCGACGGCAATACCATTTAGTTGGCAGTCTTTATCAACTGCTTACACTCGCACCCATAGAAATTAGTTTGATCCACTTTCTATTCTCTGCTCTCTATGTTGATCCGCATTACCTAAAAGTTATCTTAACTAGGTACGGGGTGCAAAAAATACAAAAAATTCTTCAAGGATTAAGATTAAGGATAAGGCTATGGCAACCGAACAGTTAACTAGAGACAGCGACAATCTAGATTTAAATCAGCTACTAAGAACGCTGAATGCTGTTAAACACGGTGACTTCTCTGCTCGGATGCCCATAGATCATACTGGTGTGGCGGGAAAAATAGCTGATACGCTCAATGATATTATTGACCAGAATGAGCGGATGGCGGCGGAACTACAACGGATTGGTAACGTTGTTGGCAAAGAAGGCAAAATTGCTGAACGTGCCTCTCTCGGAGATGTTCGTGGTTCGTGGTCAAATTGCGTTACTTCTGTCAATACTCTCATTACAGATTTAGTTCAACCAACAGCTGAAACGACGCGGGTAATTCGGTCGGTTGCTAATGGTGATTTATCGCAAACGATCGCAACAGAAATTGATGGCAGGCCCCTCCAAGGTGAGTTTCTCCAAACTGCGAATATCGTCAACACGATGGTAGATCGGCTTGGTTCTTTTGCTTCGGAAGTAACGCGGGTGGCGCGGGAAGTAGGAACCGAAGGGAAGTTGGGCGTTCAAGCCGAAGTGCAAGGTGTTGCTGGCACTTGGAAAGATTTGACTGATAACGTTAACTTGATGGCGGGTAATCTCACCGGACAAGTTCGCAACATTGCCGAAGTTGCCACTGCGATCGCAAATGGTGACTTATCCAAAAAAATCACTGTCGATGTGAAAGGCGAAATTCTCGAACTCAAAAACACCGTCAACACGATGGTGGATCAGCTTAATTCCTTTGCATCGGAAGTAACGCGGGTGGCGCGTGAGGTGGGAACTGAAGGGAAGTTGGGCGTACAAGCCGAAGTTAAGGGTGTAGCAGGGACTTGGAAGGATCTCACAGACAACGTTAACTTGATGGCAGGGAATTTAACAGCCCAAGTCCGTAACATTGCGGAAGTAACAACGGCGGTAGCGAATGGCGACCTTTCCAAGAAAATCACTGTTGATGTCAAAGGCGAAATTTTAGAGTTGAAAAACACCGTTAACATCATGGTGGATCAACTGAATTCTTTTGCATCAGAAGTTACCAGGGTTGCCCGTGAGGTGGGTGCTGAAGGAAAATTAGGCGGTCAAGCAGAAGTCCGAGGGGTAGCGGGTACTTGGAAAGACCTTACCGATAGTGTGAATTTCATGGCGGGAAGCTTGACGGCACAGGTGCGGAATATTGCCGAAGTAACAACGGCTGTTGCAAATGGCGATTTATCCAAGAAAATCACTGTTGATGTGAAAGGTGAAATTCTGGAGTTGAAAAATACCATCAACACAATGGTGGATCAACTCAATTCCTTTGCATCAGAAGTGACAAGAGTTGCGCGTGAGGTGGGAACTGAAGGGAAGTTAGGCGTTCAAGCAGAAGTCCGGGGAGTAGCAGGGACTTGGAAAGATTTAACCGACAACGTTAACTTAATGGCGGGTAATCTCACCGGACAGGTGCGAAATATTGCCGAAGTTGCAACTGCGATCGCAAATGGCGATCTATCTAAAAAAATCACCGTCGATGTTAGAGGTGAAATTTTTGAACTGAAAAACACCATCAATATCATGGTGGATCAACTTAGTTCCTTTGCATCAGAAGTAACACGGGTTGCCCGTGAGGTGGGCAGTGAAGGTAAACTGGGTGTGCAAGCCGATGTGCGCGGTGTGGCTGGTACTTGGAAAGATTTAACCGACAGCGTAAACTTCATGGCAGGAAGTTTGACGGCACAGGTGCGAAATATTGCGGAAGTAACTACAGCGGTTGCAACAGGCGACTTATCCAAGAAAATCACTGTGGATGTCAAAGGTGAAATTCTGGAGTTGAAAAATACCATCAACACAATGGTGGATCAACTCAATTCCTTTGCATCAGAAGTAACAAGGGTTGCGCGTGAGGTGGGCAGTGAAGGGAAGTTGGGTGTGCAAGCAGAAGTTAAGGGAGTGGCAGGTACTTGGAAAGATTTGACTGACAGCGTGAATTTCATGGCGGGAAGCTTGACGGCGCAGGTGCGGAATATTGCCGAAGTAACTACGGCGGTTGCAACAGGCGACTTATCCAAGAAAATCACCGTTGATGTCAAAGGTGAAATTCTGGAGTTGAAAAATACCATCAATACAATGGTGGATCAACTCAGTTCCTTTGCAAGTGAAGTAACGCGGGTGGCGCGGGAAGTGGGAACTGAAGGGAAGTTGGGTGTACAAGCGGAAGTAAAAGACGTTGCTGGTACTTGGAAAGATTTAACTGATAGCGTGAACTTCATGGCGGGAAGCTTGACGGCACAGGTGCGGAACATTGCCGAAGTGACAACTGCGATCGCAAATGGTGACTTATCTAAGAAAATTACTGTTGCTGTCAAAGGCGAAATTCTGGAGTTGAAGAATACCATCAATATAATGGTGGATCAACTCAACTCCTTTGCATCGGAAGTCACAAGAGTTGCCCGTGAGGTGGGAAGTGAGGGTAAGCTAGGCGTACAAGCAGATGTGCGCGGCGTAGCTGGTACTTGGAAAGATTTAACCGACAGCGTGAACTTCATGGCGGGAAGTTTAACGGCACAGGTGCGAAATATTGCCGCCGTCACCACAGCCGTAGCTAATGGCGACTTATCTAAGAAAATCTCCGTTGATGTTAAAGGTGAAATTTTAGAGTTGAAAAACACCGTTAATACGATGGTGGATCAACTCAATTCCTTTGCAAGTGAAGTAACAAGAGTGGCGCGGGAGGTGGGAACTGAAGGTAAGTTGGGCGTACAAGCAGAAGTTAAAGGTGTAGCCGGCACTTGGAAGGATTTAACTGACAGCGTAAACTTCATGGCGGGAAGTTTGACGGCACAGGTGCGGAACATTGCCGAAGTTACCACGGCAGTTGCTAACGGCGACTTATCCAAGAAAATCACCGTTGATGTGAAAGGTGAAATTCAGGAACTCAAAAACACCATCAACACAATGGTGGATCAGCTAAATTCCTTTGCATCAGAAGTTACCAGGGTTGCCCGTGAGGTGGGAACGGAAGGTAAATTAGGCGTTCAAGCTTACGTCAGAGGAGTAGCGGGGACTTGGAAAGATTTAACAGACAACGTGAACTCAATGGCGGGGAACCTCACCGGACAAGTCCGCAACATCGCGGAAGTTACCAAAGCGGTAGCTAATGGCGACTTATCGAAGAAAATTACCGTCGATGCCAAAGGCGAAATTTTAGACTTGAAGAACACCACCAACACAATGGTGGATCAACTTAGTTCCTTTGCATCAGAAGTAACGCGGGTAGCGCGGGAAGTGGGAACTGAAGGGAAGTTAGGCGGACAAGCGCAAGTCCAAGGTGTCGCGGGTACTTGGAAAGATTTAACAGATAACGTGAACTCGATGGCGGGGAACTTAACGGCACAAGTACGCGGTATCGCCAGAGTTGTAACGGCAGTTGCTAACGGTGACTTGAAACGAAAACTGATGTTAGATGCTAAGGGAGAAATTGAAACCTTGGCAGAGACAATCAACGAGATGATTGATACCCTAGCGACATTTGCCAATCAAGTAACCACAGTAGCGCGGGAAGTGGGAATTGAAGGGAAGTTAGGCGGACAAGCTAGAGTTCCTGGCGCGGCTGGAACTTGGAAAGATTTGACAGATAACGTGAACGAATTGGCTGCTACACTGACAACTCAGTTGCGAGCGATCGCAGAAGTTGCTACAGCTGTAACTAAAGGTGATTTAACTCGTTCAATTGCCGTCGAAGCACTAGGCGAAGTTGCAATACTCAAAGACAACATCAACCAGATGATTGCCAATCTGCGGGAGACAACGCAGAAAAATACTGAGCAAGATTGGTTGAAAACTAACCTAGCCAAGTTTACCAGAATGCTGCAAGGTCAGCGAGACTTGGAAACCGTATCTAAACTAATTCTCTCAGAACTTGCACCCTTGGTAGGAGCGCAACACGGCGTATTCTTCCTAATGGAGTCTGGGGAAAATACACCGTATTTGAAACTAATTAGTAGCTACGCTTACCGGGAACGCAGACATCTGGCTAACCGCTTCCACTTGGGTGAAGGTTTGGTGGGACAATGCGCTTTAGAAAAAGAGCGAATACTGCTAACGGACGTGCCAAGTGATTATGTCAGAATTGCCTCTGGTTTAGGAGAATCGTCTCCACTTAATGCCGTGGTGTTACCTGTACTCTTTGAAGGACAAGTGACAGCAGTTATAGAATTAGCTTCCTTCCGCCGCTTTAGCGAAATTCATCTAACATTCTTCGACCAGCTTACCGAAAGTATAGCGATCGTTCTCAACACGATCGCAGCATCCATGCGAACTGAAGAACTACTCAAGCAGTCGCAATCTTTGGCTGAAGAACTCCAAACCCAGCAAAATGAACTCCGAGAAACCAACAAGCGCTTAGAACAACAAGCCCAATCACTCAAAACTTCAGAGGACTTACTCAAAGGACAACAAGAAGAACTGCAACAAACCAACACCGAGTTAGAAGAAAAGGCAGAGTTATTAGCCATACAAAAGCAAGAAGTCGAGCGCAAAAATCGGGAAATTGAACAAGCAAGACTCTCCTTGGAAGAGAAGGCTGAACAACTCGCTCTTTCTTCAAAATACAAGTCTGAGTTTCTCGCCAACATGTCCCATGAACTGCGGACACCGTTGAACAGCTTGTTGATTTTGGCGAAGTTGTTGGCAGATAACATTGATCGCAATCTTACTGCCAAGCAAGTCGAATACAGCCAGACAATTTACTCAGCAGGTACTGATTTGTTGGCGTTAATCAATGACATTCTAGATCTCGCTAAAATTGAATCTGGAACAATGTCGATTGACATGACCCAAATGCCATTGACAGAGTTGGGTGATCAGATTGAACGCACCTTCCGGCAAATAGCTCAAAGCAAAGGACTTGCCTTTGCAATTGAATTTACTCCCGAATTGCCGACAACTATCTACACAGATGTCAAACGCTTACAACAGGTGTTGAAAAATCTGCTCTCCAACGCTTTTAAATTTACAGAAAAAGGGGAAGTCCGCTTGCAGATCGCGGTGGCAAAGCAAGGGTGGAGCAAAGATCAAGTAACATTGAATCGCGCCCAAAATGTCATCGCCTTCTCAGTTAGCGATACAGGCATTGGCATTGCCCCCGACAAGCAAAAAGTTATTTTTGAGGCATTTCAGCAAGCTGATGGCTCCACCAGTCGGAGATACGGCGGCACTGGATTGGGCTTATCAATTAGCCGCGAAATCGCCCGTCTGTTTGGCGGCGAAATTAAACTGGTTAGTCAACCAGGTCAAGGTAGCACCTTTACCTTCTTTTTCCCACAATTGATTCCTGAGCCTCCTATATCCAAACTATTCCCCGCCCCTGGCTCCCCACTCCTGGCTCCTCACCCAGCCCTCGCTACTCATGACGGGCAAAACGCCCCGCTAGAAACACCACTTCTCAGTGACGATCGCGCTGTTATTGAAAGAGGCGATCGCGTGTTATTAATTGTCGAGGATGACGTTAATTTTGCGCGTATCCTTCTAGATATGGCGCAACAGCAGGGATTCAAGGTGATCACTGCCCAAACAGGCAGTACAGGTTTGATGCTAGCGCAGCAATTCCAGCCCTCAGCCGTTCTGCTAGATATCAGGTTGCCAGAAATGGATGGTTGGACGGTATTAGATCGTCTGAAACATGACCCAAATACCCGTCACATTCCTGTACATATCATGACCGTTGAGGAAGGGAGACAGCGCGGTTTGCAACTAGGTGCGATCGCATATCTGCAAAAGCCCTTAACCAGCGAGACAATATCCGAGGCGTTGGCCAAAATTAAAGGTTTTGTTGAGCGCCAGGTGAAAAACTTGTTAGTAGTCGAAGACGACGACACGCAACGGCTTAGTATTGTTGAGTTAATTGGCAACAGCGATGTTGCTACCACTGCTGTGGGCACTGGTGCAGCAGCTTTAGAAGCTATTGGCTCACAGCATTTTGATTGCCTCGTTCTCGATTTAGGATTACCCGACATGACCGGGTTTGAACTGATTGAGCAGATAAAGCTTCTGACTTTTCCCGTTAAGTCTTGAAATGCTTGCTGGCAAAGGATTCAAGAAACA
>NZ_JAYGHD010000436.1:0-8114 GCF_034932245.1 Nostoc sp. UHCC 0251 | reverse complement strand
TCCTAAATGAGTTGTGAAAATCGAGAGACTCAGATCCCCGACTTCTCAAAGAAGTCGGGGATCTTATTGTTCACGACTGATTTAGGACTGCTATATTGCCTATTGCCTATCTACTAAGAACATTATTGTTTATAATTATTAACCTGTGAATATAGAGATGAATCAGGATATAAAAAAATAGGCAACATGGCTAAAATTATCGTTACTGGAGCCGCAGGCTTTATTGGCTCTCATCTTGCAGAAACATTGCTGGAACAAGGAGAAGAAGTAATCGGGATTGATGAATTCAATGATTACTACGATCCTATGTTAAAGCGTAAGAATGTTGCACACTTAAATCAGTCACCTAGCTTTACCTTAATTGAAGGAGATATTCAGCTTTTAGATTGGCAGAAACTCCTAAAAGATGTTGATGTAGTTTACCATCAAGCGGCCCAAGCAGGGGTAAGAGCAAGCTGGGGTAAATCTTTTAGAGGTTATACAGAACGAAATATTAACGCTACACAAGTTTTGCTGGAAGCAGCAAAGGATGCTAAACACCTGAAAAGGTTAGTGTTTGCCTCTTCGTCAAGTGTATATGGTGATGCAGAAACATTACCTACCCACGAGGGAATTTGTCCTCAACCAGTTTCTCCTTACGGCATTACGAAGCTAGCAGCGGAGTTTTTGTGTGAACTGTATCACAAAAACTTTGGCGTACCCTGTGTGACATTGCGCTATTTCACAGTATATGGCCCCAAACAGCGCCCAGATATGGCATTTCATAAGTTCTTTAAATCCATTTTGCAGGATGAAGCAATTCCTATTTATGGCGACGGACAACAAACACGGGAGTTTACGTTTGTTAGTGATGTCATTGCCGCCAATTTAGCCGCCGCCACTGCACCCGAAGCAATGGGAGAAATCTTTAATATCGGTGGCGGTAGCAGGGTAGTTTTAGCAGAAGTCTTGGATACGATTGAAGAAATTGTCGGGAAACCAATCAAAAAAAACCATATAGAAAAGGCGATGGGAGACGCCCGCCACACTGCTGCTGATGTATCTAAAGCGCAAAAAATTCTGGGATATCAGCCGCAAGTCTCCCTAAGAGAGGGTTTGATAGAGGAATGGAAGTGGGTTAAGTCTTTGTATTTACTCTAGACAAGTAGGGACTGGGGGCACATTGGTGTCAACTGAACGTGAAACGCTTGTCAAGACGTAATATTGAGTTCATTCATTTACCATTACGCTCCACGTCACCCCGCCCCGGTTTTGTCCAAAGCCAAAACCGCCCCTCCCCAAAGCATCGGCTACGGTGTACACACAAGTCACCAGTTTTATCCCAATACGCTTGGGATAAGCCAGAAACCCCTCATGTAGAGACGCGATTTATCGCGTCTAAAAGACTGACATGTTAGAGAGACGCGATAAATCGCCGTCTCTACAAAGAATGGACTCGTCAATTATTCCTTGACAGACTAGATTGTTAATGAATCTTGTCTTAGCTTTTGCCCTTTGCATTTCTTGTTGACACCACGCCCTGCATTAAAAATCTTTTGCACAAACTTAAAAAATAATCTATATCTTAAGCTAGATGTTAAAATTTTCAATGTTATAGCAATCCTAAAACATTCGTGAAGAAAATTTATTGCTTCCCTCCACAACTAATTTCACAACTCAAATAGGATTGTTATATGAATATTCCAAAATCACATCAAATCCAAGTTCATCTATGACAACCAAGCCTTGGGATGCTCAACTTGCTTACTGGCTAGTTCGACCTCTAAAAGACAGTTGGGTAAACCCCAATCATCTCACCACGGTGCGACTTGTGACAGGATTGGCGGCTGCCGTAGCGATTGCAGTTGGCGATGCCATTTGGGCTAACATTGGAGCAGGGCTGTTTGCTTTATCCAACTTTCTAGATCACACCGACGGTGAATTAGCTCGTTTGAGTGGAAAAAGCAGCAAATGGGGACATCAGTATGACCTCGCTAGTGATGCCATTATCCACATTCTTTTGTTTGTGTGTATTGGATATGCTCTTAGGGAAGGAAGATTTGGTTGGTGGGCGTTGCTTATGGGGATAGTATCTGGGGTGTCTGTTGCTTGCATCTTTCATTTGCGAAACCAAATGGAACAGCGTTTAGGTAAAGATGCTACTCGCCAACCAAATTTTGCCGGATTCGACATTGAAGATGTGCTGTATTTGTTTCCCATAGTTACTTTACTGAATGGGCTAGAGCCATTACTAATAGCAGCTACAATTGGGGCACCAACTTTTGCTGTATGGGTAATTTGGCAATTTCGAGCATTCCCGCAGAACTAGTACTGCAAGGCAGAAGCCAAAAAGCTTTAACATTTTTTCTCGAATATGAAAGATGCGTAGGCGTAGCCCGTAGTGGACATCGCCTATTTTGGTTTTCGCCAAGTGTTTCGCTCTTAGCATCACCATATTGCATTCCTTCTACCTTTTGCCTTCACCATTGTTTCTTCCATGTTAAGAATTGATTAACAAATATCCTCTTGGGTAAAAAACAGTCATTATAAAATACTGGGAAATTTCCAGATTTCCTGATGTTTTAGCTTTGTTGGTGACTTGACAATGAAGGCAATTATATTAGCTGCTGGCGTTGGACGACGCTTAGGTAAAGATGGGCAAAATCAACCCAAATGCTTACTGAAATTTAACGGCAAATCTTTATTAGAGCGCCATTTGAACTATCTTCGTTATTACCAAATTGATGAAGTAGTAATTGCTGTGGGTTATCAAGCACAAAGAATTCAGAATGAAATCAAAGCATTGGGAGCAGGAAATTGGGTTAGTACAGTTTATAATCCTGACTATACTAAAGGTAGTGTGATTAGCCTTTGGACTTTACGTCAACAGCTAGTTGCTGGCGATGACATATTATTGATGGATGCAGATGTTTTATATAATCGCAGCATCATCGAACGGCTGGTAAAAACAAATATCCCCAACTGCTTCTTGCTAGATCGTGATTTTGAACCTGGGGATGAACCCGTAAAGCTTTGTGTTAGAGATAATGAGCTAGTAGAGTTTCGCAAACAGCTAGCTCTTGGTTTGGTTTATGATTTTGCAGGCGAATCAGTAGGATTCTTTCGTTTTGGAAGTGCTGTTGCTCACCGTCTTGCTACTCGCACAGAACAATATGTTGCTGATGGGCTGGAAAATGAACCTTATGAAGAAGCAATTCGTGATCTATTATTAGAAACTCCCGAAACATTTGGCTACGAAGACATTACTGGATTACCTTGGCTGGAAATCGATTTTCCTCAAGATATTGAACGTGCCCAAAACGATATTTTACCTCAGATAGAAGTCGCAGAAAATGTCTGAAAATATCTTTATTTATAGTGGTTTTGGTTTGGATACATTACAGTTTGACCTCTCTCCAAACCTCTCTCCTAAAAGGAGGGAGGCTTTGAATCTTACCCCCCTTCCCTACAAGGGAAGGGGCTGGGGGTTAGGTCTGTATTCCATGTAATTGAGAACCGCAATATTATCTAGGTTGAAAAAAGCAGAATAAATGCATCAAATATTTGCACCCATTGTCACCGCTGCAAAATTAAATAAGTGTGCCCAACTAAGGTTATTATTAGAATCGCCTCAACTCGATTTCATCATGGAAGCTCACAATGGGATTAGTGCCCGCATTGTGGAAGAGGCGGGATTTAAAGGAATTTGGGCGAGTGGATTAGCACTTTCGGCTCAATATGGCGTTCGAGATAATAATGAAGCCAGTTGGACTCAAGTTGTGGAAATGCTGGAGTTCATGTCTGATGTCACCAGCATCCCGATTTTGTTAGATGGGGATACTGGCTATGGCAACTTTAATAATATGCGCCGTCTGGTTAAGAAGTTAGAACAGCGAGGCATTGCTGGAGTCTGTATTGAAGATAAGCTTTTTCCCAAAACTAACAGTTTCATCAACGGTAGTCGCCAAGCTTTGGCTGATATTGATGAATTCTGCGGCAAAATTAAGGCAGGCAAAGATAGTCAGACAGACCCAGATTTTTGCATCGTCGCCCGACTGGAAGCTTTGATAGCCGGATGGGATCTTTCGGAGGCAATGCGCCGAGCTGAAGCTTACCACGCCGCCGGAGCAAACGCGATCTTGATTCACAGTAAATCATCGCGCCCTGACCAAGTGCTAGCCTTTGCCAAAGAGTGGGCGGGTCGTTCGCCGTTAGTGATTATACCGACTAAATATTACAGCACGCCTACTGATGTTTTTCGTAAAGCTGAAGTTAATTTAGTCATCTGGGCAAACCATTTAATTCGAGCTGCTGTTGCTAGTATGCAAGCGATCGCCCGCGAAGTTCAAGCCAGCGAAACTTTAATCAACATTGAAGATGAGATTGCTCCGGTAAAAGAAATTTTCCGGCTACAGGGTGCTGATGAACTCATAGAAGCCGAAAAACGCTACTTCAATAATGGACGAAATGATATCCAAGCGATCGTTTTGGCTGCTAGCAGAGGGCAAGAGTTAGCAGGGTTGACGCAAGATAAACCAAAAGTTATGTTACCCCTTGGAGGTAAACCACTGCTCAGGTTGTTGGTGGACAAATTTAAGAAACTTGCCATCAACGATATTACCGTTGTCGCAGGTTACAAAGCAGAAACTATCAATGTTCCGGGAACTAAAGTCATCCGCAACCCCGATTATGAAACAACAGGAGAATTAGCATCCTTAGCCTGCGCTCAAACCAGCTTTGGCGAAGAGATGCTGGTACTTTACGGCGATTTACTATTTAGAAGCTACATCCTGCAAGACTTATTAGAATGTCCCGGAGAAATTGTGGCTGTAGTTGATTCTGTTGGGAACAGCAAGTCTGTTAGCGGTTCACCTGACTACGCCTATTGTTCAATTCCAGATGACCTTTCTTTGTTTGGACAGGATGTCAACTTGTTGGCCATTTCTAAAACAACACAAACGCAATTAGGGAAATCTAGCGGCCGCTGGATTGGGATGCTGCGCCTGCGGAGTCAAGGTAGAGAGTGGCTGAGTGAAGCACTTAATGAGTTGCAAAAACGGCCGGAATTCAACAGTTTGGGTTTACCAGAATTATGTAATTATTTAATCGAGCAAGGAAAACCGATTAAGGTGCTTTATATTCGCGGTAACTGGTTAGATGTTAATTCTTTAGATGATCTTGATCTTGCTTTTCAATTGAAACAATAGGGAGTAGGGAGTGGGGAGTGGGGAGTGGGGAGTCGGAGTTCTAAACTTGACGCTTTGAGTTCTGAGGCTGAAGTTTTGAGTTCTGAGGTTGAAGTTCCGAGTTCAAAGTTCCGAGTTCAAAGCCTGAAGTTCCGAGTTCTGAGGTTGAAGTTCCGAGTTCAAAGCCTGAAGTTCCGAGTTCTGAAGCTCAAGTAATCATCTTTCCTCTCAACTCCCCAGTCCTCAATCCCCCTTCCCCACTCCCTACTCCCCACTCCCCACTCCCCACTTTTAATTATGATTCAGGCAGAGGAATTTGTAGAAGCTGCGCGTAATCTTGGCTTTGGGTGGTACACGGGTGTACCCTGTTCTTTTCTCACGCCTTTTATTAACTACGTCATCAATGACGTTCAACTTAAATATATCTCCGCAGCCAATGAGGGAGATGCTGTAGCGATCGCAGCTGGAGCCGCAATTGCTGGTAAACCTGCTGTGGTGATGATGCAAAACTCTGGTTTAGGGAATGCAATTAACCCGTTAACGTCGCTCACTTATATCTTTCGGATTCCACTGCTGCTGATTTGTACCTTGCGAGGCGATCGCAATTTGCAAGATGAACCGCAACATGAATTAATGGGGCAAATCACAGATAAATTGCTGGAAACCATGACTGTACCTTGGGAATATTTTCCTACAGATGCAGCAGAAATAGAGCCAGTTCTCCAAAGAGCCACAGCTTACATGCAACAAGAGCGTCGCCCTTATGCTCTAATTATGCGTAAAGGCTCAATATCTCCCCATACCCTCACCCGTTCTTCCATCCCCAAACGAGAAGATAGTAGCGCTCATATTCACCAAAGCTTTTTTCAAGATAATCGCCTTTCCCGCAGCCAAGCACTAGCGCGGATTGTGGAACTTATTGATGCAGAAAACACTGTCATAATTGCCACAACTGGTTACACGGGACGCGAACTCTTCGCCAGTAAAGATAGTGCCAATCATCTTTACATGGTTGGGTCGATGGGCTGCGCTTCCTCAATGGGATTGGGGCTATCTTTAGCACGTCCAGACCTCAAAGTTGTGGTGATTGATGGCGATGGAGCAGCACTGATGCGAATGGGTAATTTTGCGACTATCGGCACTTATGGCGGTGCTAATTTGACCCATATTCTCTTAGATAATGAAGTCCACGATTCCACAGGCGCACAAGCCACCGTTTCTGCGGGTATCTCCTTTGCCAAAATTGCCGAAGCGTGCGGCTATGGACTGACATTCGCCGGAGACGATCCAGCCCTTTTAGATGCTTTATTTACCGCAGATACTAACACTAGACCGAAATTTGCTCATCTCAAAATCCGTCCCGGAACCTTAGAAAAGCTACCCCGTCCCAACCTCACCCCAGAAGCTGTTTTGCAACGCTTTATGAAACACATTGGTTCCCAGCTATAGCCCAGACCCTGGATTTACCCCTCTTAATCCCCCCTTATAAAGGGCTACGGTGTACACACAAGTCTTGAAATCCCACCTAAAACTTGGTTTCGTTGCCCTAGCCCTAAAAATTAGCGAGATAAATGGAGTTTTCAGTTGCCCAAATTTTGGGTATTTATAGAGCTGGAAGGCTTGGAACACTTGCGGAATATACTTGTGTGTACACGGTAGCTTATAAAGGGGGGAAACAAGAAAATCTAGTTCCCTCCCCTTGACAAGCGATGCCCTGAGCTTGTCGAAGGGGGGAGGGTTAGGGTGGGGTAATTCGACTTGTGTGTACACGATAATCTCTTAAGGCAGAGATTTAGAGAAAGGTAAAACGGTATTGCATAAGCTAATGAGCATTTAAGTTGCATAACACCAGGGCTGAAGCCCTTACTACAAGCGAATCAGTCTGGAAAAATGAATGACGATTAGCTTACAAGCGGATCGCTTCGCTATATTTCGTCTATTCCATATTGAACCAGAGCATCGCACTTTTACAAAAGTCAGATAACTTCATTTTTTTGCACAATGTCTCACTGATTCTGTAGCTTCTTAACTTCTGCTTCCGTAAACGGATTCTTCCCCGCGCGTAAATCTTTCACCCAGCGCTGCCGTTGTGCTTTACTATCTTTATCTTCAGTTTGAGCGATGTATGCTTCAAAGTCTGTAATTGCCCCTTGGGTGTCGCCTGTTAGCGCCCTAGCCAAGCCACGATTATTACGAATATTGCCATCTTCAGGTGCAAGGGCAACGGCTTGTTCACAGGCTGGTAAAACATCGGCGGCTTGTTTTTGCAGACTCCCGCCCCAGCATAGTCTATTCCAAGAATCAGCAGGAATTTCGACTTTTGGATCGAGCTTGAGGGCTGCGGTATAAGCTGCTAGTGCTTCCTTAAACTTTTTCTCTTCTAAGCGACTGTTCCCTTCATTAACTAAGCGTTCAGCTTTGCCTTTGTTGACAAACTCTTGTGCTTTTATCTGGGGTTCAAATTTTAAATTAGCATCCCACTGCTGTGCTTGGCGGAATTTGACAACAGCATTATCAACATATTCATTTCGCGCTAGCTTCTCACCTTGGATAACTAATACTGTCGCGGCTTGCAACAGGCGAGGCGGAGTTTGGCATTCCGTTAGTTCTTCCAACACTTCTGGATGGACAACCAAATAATTGTTGAGCAAGCCACAACCATCTTTGACTAACTTATTTAAATCCAAATTCCATATAATTATCGTCTTGTCATCACTTGCAGAAGCCAGCCTTTGCCCATCGGGGCTGAACACCACGCTTAAGACCGGACTGCTATGCCCAGTCAGGGTTTGCACAGCTTTGCCTATGGCGACATCCCAGAGTTTGATCGTGTTGTCAAAACTTGCAGAAGCCAGCCTTTGCCCATCGGGGCTGAACACCACGCTTAAGACCCAACTGCTATGCCCAGTCAGGGTTTGCACAGCTTTGCCTATGGCGACATCCCAGAGT
>NZ_JAYGHD010000435.1:0-8357 GCF_034932245.1 Nostoc sp. UHCC 0251 | reverse complement strand
GCCCTCTCCAATCAACTGCACAAAGTTTTTTCTTTCTTTGTATGAAACCACCCTGACGCCGTAGCTTATAAAAGGGAGGGAATTAGATGTTCTAGTTTCCCCTTTCTAATGTTATTTTGGCGTTCGCATTTGTTGATTCGGCGTTCGCATTTGTTGATTTGGCGATCGCATTTGCTGATTCGGCGTTCGCATTTGTTGATTCGGCGTTCGCATTTGCTGATTCGGCGTTCGCATTTGTTGATTCAGCGTTCGCATTTGTTGATTTGGAGTTCGCATTTGCTGATTTGGCGTTCGCATTTGCTGATTTGGCGTTCGCATTTGCTGATTCGGCGATCGCATTTGCTAATTGCACTTATTCTCAAACAACAAATAGATATGAAAAATGAGTAAAAATACAGACAAACTCGTAATTATTTTGTTGAAGTTTTAATAAAACAAATCCATAAAAATACCCATCTCAGGCAAAAGGATACTCCACTATGTTGAAAAAGGAATTCTTAAAAAAAAGGATATCTCATGTCTTTAAGAACTCGTAGTTCTGCTGCTGTTGACAAAGCCCAACTTCGTCTCGCCTTGCTTAAATCCGTTGATGAAAATCTGGATTTAGGGCATGGATTAACCATTGAAGCCTACAACCACCTCATCAATACTACTCGTGCAACGTTAGAAGCTCATAACACCCTTGTATCCAATCTTGAAGAATCGCGTAAAACAATAACCCAGATGGATAAAGCCCTCTCCGAAATGTCTGAACGAATGCTAAGTGGAGTTGCAACTATCTACGGCAGAAACAGTATACAGTATTCCAAAGCTGGCGGCTCTAATGGAAAAAGAAATAAAAAATATAGTTCAAAAGTTGCTCCAGTTGTAGCGGTTCTTCCCACTCAACCGGCTCAAGCTGCAATTGCAAATGCGTCAACTAACGGTAACGGCACAACTCCTGTGCTGCAATAATCCACTTTTTGCATAAATCTAGTGCGGTGTCAAGCCTAAATTTGTACATTAAATGTAAGTTGGGTTGACATAAGGAAACCCAACATGGATCGTATTGTTGAGTTTCGCAAAGCCTTAACCCAACCTACTTTTAATCGATCTAAATTTTATAGTGGCGAGATTATGTTGTAGGTTAAATATCAACAATCAACTAATTAGATAAAAACATCTCACAATCACTTCCATAATTAGTTCATATATTTAGTTTTAACCCGTCCAAATTATATTTTTGGACGGGTTAATTTGTCATAAACATTTTTGCATTAGTAGTTGACTTGTATAAAATTATACTATATTATCAAAAGCATAAGAAAAGCGATCGCCCTCCGGGAAGAGTCCGCGATCGCTTTTCTTTAAACCCCCACTCAGGAGTCAACTACAATAATGACACAAGTACAAAAGTTCGTAGAAAATCAAAATTTCGCTGAAGCACAGTTGCAACAGTATTTGAGTAGCGAAGACTTCGATGCACTCATCTTCAAACAATCTGCTCAAATGCGATTTCCCAACAGAGAACCAATTAAACACTTATTGATTGGTTCTCCGAAAGCCGTCACTAGCACAATTCACTATTTACAGGTAATTGGCTATGCAAGTGTTGGAGACTGGAGTCAACTACTACCAACCGCTAACCCTGGCGAGGTAATGAGTATTTTAAGCCGTCAGATTTTAGTTTCATAAAAAACGGTGGAAAACTCCATTCACTTATGGGTGGAGTTTTTCATAATTCCATACTCAAATATGCAATTAGCCCACAACATATCAAATATACGCCCTTGGCCTACGATAACACCTGCAAATACCTTGCCGAAAACTACCCTGGTGACTTTGCCAGATGGTTACTTGATTCTGATACCTCAGATATCCAAGTCCTCAAAACCGAACTCAACCTCGAACCCATTCGCGCTGATTCGGTAACGTTCCTGCAAATCGCCAACCAAATCTTGCATTTAGAGTTTCAAACTACACCAAAATCCAAAACCCCACTTGATTTTCGGATGCTGGATTACTACACCAGATTAAAGCGAGAATACTGGTGTGATATTGAGCAGGTGTTGATTTTCTTACAACCCACCTCCTCAGAAATTGTTTTTAATACCCAGTATGTAGATAAAAAAACCAGACATGAGTATCGAGTGATTCGTTTATGGGAAGAAGATCCCACACCACTGTTAGCTAACCCTGCACTTTTACCACTGGCGACATTAGCCAGAACCGACTCACCCGCAGACTTATTAAGTCAAGTCGCTACTGCTGTCGATATGATTGAAGAAACAGACGAACGACAGAATATATCAGCTTGTGTACAGGTTTTAGCTGGTTTGCGGTTTGACAAAAGTTTGATTACACAGCTTTTCAGAGAGGAAATTATGCAAGAATCTGTGATTTACCAAGACATTCTGCAAAAGGGATTGCAACAGGGAGAAGAACGAGGAAAGAAACAGGAGGCGCTACAACTGATTTTGCGACAGTTAACACGTCGGTTTGCTGCAATTGAACCAGAGATAGAACAGCAGATTCGCACATTATCCATTACTCAACTAGAAGACTTAGCTGAAGCACTATTGGATTTCTCCAGTCAAAATGATTTAGTGAATTACTTAGCGAATGTCTCTCCATCTCAACCCAATATAGGAGATTAAGCACTTCTCAAAGCCACAATGGGGTCAAGTTTAGCAGCGCGACGTGCAGGAACAACGCCAAAAAATAAACCAATACCACCAGAGACACCAACTGCCATACTAATCGCTACAGGAGAAAGACTCGCTTCTAAAGGAGTCAAGGCTCCCACTAATAGGATGCCACTGATACCAACCGCAGTCCCTACTAAACCGCCAGCTGCGGAAACTATTACTGCCTCAATGATGAACTGTAGCAAAATATCTTGCTCAGTTGCCCCGATCGCTTTTCTCAATCCGATTTCTTGGGTGCGTTCGGTGACGGAAACAAGCATAATATTCATGATGCCAATGCCGCCGACAAACAGGGATATACCTGCGATCGCTGCTAGCATAATTGTCAATGCACCTGTGATTTGACTGACAGTTTGCAAAGCATCCTTTTGAGAGCGGATAGTAAAGTCATCTTCGCCATTAATTTTGTGCCGTAGACGCAACAAATTAGTAATTTGGAATTCTGCTGCATCCACGCTCTCTGAATCACGAGCTGCTGCAACGAGGTAATCTAAAGCAATACCATAGGGAGAATTCTTTCCCACAAGTCGGTTTGCTGAAGTTGTAATTGGTATTAGGGCAGCATCATCATAATCTGCTCCGACGCTGGAACCTTTGGCTATTAATGTCCCAATCACTTGAAAGCTGGTATTTCCAACTCGCAATTGTTGACCTACGGGGTTACTATTACCGAATAGTTTTTCTGCCAAGTCTCCACCTAGTACAACGACTTGGTTATTTCGCTTGATGTCTACATCGCTGAAAAACCTGCCTTTATCAGTTTCAAAATCCCGCACAGATAAGAAGCTGGGAGTTGTACCAATGATGTTGACATCGGTGTTTCTATTGCGGTATGTAACTACCTGTCTTCTGTTTAATTCTGGTGCAACTCCTACTACTGTTGGTACTTGAGAAGCGATCGCTTCGGCATCTTGCAACACTAATGTTTTTGGTACTTCAAAGGAGATACGCTGAGTTTCTCGATTTCCCGGCAATACAAATAGCACATTGGGTCCTAGTGACTCCAACTGTTTATTAACGTATTTTTGCCCACCTTCACCAATGCCAATCATGGCAATTACTGAAGCGTTACCAATAACTATACCCAGCATTGTCAGGGCGCTACGCAGTTTGTTTGACAGCAGGGTTTTCCCCGCCATTTCGACACTTTCTAAAAAATTCATGTCTTAATAATTACGAATTATTCTGTTCTTTTGCCTTTTCGATTTTGTAATCTTTGGGTGGGTTCACAAAAATGCGATCGCCTTCTTTAACTCCCTCTAGAATCTGAGTTTTATCTTGAATTTGCGCTCCAATTGTCACTTCGCGGAATTGGGGTTTGTTGTTTGCATCTGGTACAAGTACGCCAGTTCTACCTTTTTCGGTGACAATTGACACCGTTGGTAATACTAAGGCATTATTAACGCGATCGCCCAAGAAAGTCAGATCCACGTTTAAGCCAGAACGCAGTTTATCTGTGCCACTATCAAGAGCAACCCGCACCTGGAAGGATGTCACACCTTGTTCAATTACTGCTTCAGGAGCAATCAGGCGCACACGACCTTTAAAAACTTGATCTGGATAGGCATCAGCGACAATTTCCACCTGCTGTCCCTGTTTAATTCTGCCAATATCGGCTTCGGGAACTTGAGCTAATACTTCTAAACCCTTTGCTACAGCCACAATTGAACTAGAAGTTGCCGACGCGCTCGTAGAAGCAGAAGTTGTGGGTGTCACAAAAGCGCCTGGTTCGGCATACTTTTGCGTCACAATTCCCGAAAAAGGAGCGCGAATAATAGTCTCATCCAACTGCACTTGCACACCTTTCAATTGAGCTTCAGCTGCTGCAACTGCTGCTTGACGCTGGACAATTTCTTCAGAACGGGTGCCATCTTCTAACAGTAGCAATGCGGCTCGTGCTTCATTCACAGCTGCTTGGCGTTGGGCAATTTCCTCAGTCCTAGTGCCACTTTGAACTAACGACAATCGTTTTCTAGCTTCTTCTAAGCTAGCTCTAGCACTTTTGTCTTCGCTGATGGCTTGATCGAGTAATTGTTTTCTCTCTGCTCCCTCTTTATATAGGTATTGGTAACGCTTTACCTGTTCACTGGTGTAATTCACCCTTGCTTGAGCTGCATCCACCTGGGATTGAGCTTGAGCAATCTCTTGGGGACGATTACCAGCCTTAGCTTCGGTTAGTTGAGCTTGAGCTTGTGCTAATCGCGCCCTAGCTTGAGCAATTTCTTGAGGACGACTACCAGCAACGGCTTGGGCTAGTTGTGCTTGACTTTGGGCTAAGTTGGCACGGTACTGGCTTATTTGAGCCTCAATACTGGCACTATCCATGCGGGCGAGAATCTGCCCTTTTTGAATGCGATCGCCTTGTTCCACATATAATTGCGACAGCACTCCTGGGTTCTTCGGACTAATATTTACGCTCTGTACTGGCACGACTTTGCCACTAGCTGTAATCCGCAAAGTAACGTTTTGCGCTGCTACTGGCACAGTTAGTTCAGTAATATCTTCGTTTGCCCCTTGATTCACCAGGGTGTAGGTTGTGACTGTACCCACAACCAACGCACCTCCTGCTATCAGCCCCACCAGCCAGCGTAATGGATACTTAACTTTGCCAATAACAGGAATTTCTATGTTCGTAGCCATATTTAAAAGCCTATGAATCTTGCTTTACGGGAGTAGCTGTAGTTAGATGATGATGTCCGGCAAATTGACCCAAGTAAAAGTACCTCAAAGAGCAAGCGGGGAGCGTTGGGGGTGGAGTTTCGGGAAATTATGCTTAATTGAGCAGACATAAATATTTAAAGGGCAATTGCAGAAATAAGGAGTTGTTAAAATTTTTGTGTTAAATCTTTATAAATAAACAAATAACTAGACGCATAATTAGCTTCATAGTTGCTTAATCTTACTTCATAATAGGTATTTAATGTCTGTATGCCTTCACCTGAAAGGGTGATTTTAGCCACTATGGCACTGTGGGAAGCTTGTCTAAGTTAATACAACGGGTTTAAGCTTCTTGTCTGCCCCAAGTCTTGTTATTGAGGATAGTTCAAGTAATTATTGCTGAAATTGGGTTAACAACCAAGCGCCAACTTGACTTTGATTTATTTGACGAGTTCGGCGTAATGCATCGTTTAATAAAGAAATAGCTAATCCTGGTAATACCTGAGATTCCGTAATCCGCCTACTACCTTGGTTTTCAATAGCAAAAGCCATAACTTGGACATTCTGGACATTTAAAATCCAGTATTCTTTCACTTCTAAATCTTCGTATAAAAGTCGTTTTTCACCTTGATCGTCAGCAAGTGAGGTATTAGCTACTTCAATAACTAAATCTGGTGGTGGATAGATATCTAGATTAATGATATAAGTACCGTAGAGAATGACATCAGCATTCTCGCCAATATAATAAGACACATCAGGTTGAGCTTCCTTAAAGCCTGTTTTCCGATATGTACAATTATCCTTGGCATTTAGAGCAATGCCTTTAATGCTCGCAAACAAGTTAACAGCAAAGAGAATAATTGCATGGTCGCTGGCATGATCATTCCCGATTGCGTAGATTTCAATCCTCATCTGTCCATTGTGGTAGTAGCCCTTGGCTTTTTCGTAGTCAGGATTTTCAATTATTTGGATATATTCATCCCAAGTTGTTGTTATCCAGGTATCGGTTGCTAGTTGGGTTTGGAATTCGCTCATGATATTGCCAAAGAGGAACTTTAATAACGATCATACAAGTTCCATTTTTCAGCACTAAGCTGACAGTAAAGCTTTAACTGCATCCTTGCTAATAATTTTCGTGGTGTGTGTCATTTATAGCTATGCAGTCTAGAAATTTATTTCAGGGCAGTTAAACCACGCAGATACTTCAACTTAGCTATTAGTTTGCAACTAGTAACTCGGTGCAAAAATTGTCCGCTACTTTTTCCTTTACTTGATTCAGAACCACAGAAACAAATTTGTCAAGGTCAAATGGCTTAAGTAAATATTCTTCAAACTCTACATCTGGAATTTGGTCACAAGTACCTATGGTAGATGTTGAAGTGACAATGATTGGGATATGCTTACCATTGTCTGCCTCTATAGCACTCAATGTATTTAGTAATGTATAAATACTTTCACCTAAAAACCTAATTTCACAGACAATGATGTTGGGTGTGAACCAACTCAATATTTCCAAAGCTTCTTTTACTGAACTAGCAGTAATCACATTTGCGCTCAAGTCTTCGAGTAAAAATGCATACAAATCTCTACTATCGCGATCGTTGTCTACAATGAGTACTTGTACACCTTTGAGTATCCCACCTGCCAAGCAAAAGTCATTGATTAAATTCATAATAAGACCTACGATGAGGGCTTTAAGTGCAAAGTGATCTGAGAAATCGGTAGTCTTAAGGAAACGAGACAATCGGATAGGTCAAACAAAAGATAGCAGAGAACTATTTAAGGGTTAAAATTACTAGATTCTGCTCTTGTACTATGAGCGGGTATTGTTTGATTTACTAAATGAGTTGATTAACTACGACACAAAACGTAGGAAAACTTTTTAAATAAGGGACATCGAAAAATTAAATTACTCAATTCCTGCTGCCCTTGCTCACCAATAACTGAAAATAGCTGTAAAGGGTTAGGTGATTTCTCACAAAGAATATACTCAGGTTGACGAGTTTCGACTTACCTCAACTTTCTATCCCTTAGTTGGTTTCGACTTCTCTGCGAGACGCTCAACCAACGGCGGCGGTAGATTTATTAACGGAAATTGCCTTAATCAACAAAACTATTGCCATTCTCTGTCCTCAAGTTCCTTCTGAGGCAATAATAAGGTGGCTTCAATTTCCTGCCTGATAGCAGGGGTTACTTCACAATTGCTATGCAGGCAATCGAGTAGTAACTGATTAGCATCATAGTAGCGTTGTAGCATTTGCTGTTGTTCAGGGCTAAACTTCCATTGGTGGTTAATGTTGCGATAATTAACGATTGTTATCTTTAACTGTTCAGCCCAGGCTGCATAGTTCGTCTGCAACCATAGTTGAAACCGTTCTTGACCTTGACGAGAATTTGGAAATTGGTCAGAGAGTTGTTGCAGGGATTTATTTAGTCCAACATCCAAAACAATGCCCAAAATGATCGAGAGAGCATCTCCACAAGCGTGGACGTGGGCAAAGTCCTGGCTCTTATCAATTGCACACTCCACCAGCAGGTTATCTAACGCGGCATCCAGAAACATTCCTTGGTCGAGGCTGCTGGCTAGAGCAAAGTGAGGAGCTACGTGAGGAGTCCGACTCAAGGCAAGGTAAAATGCTCGAACTGTCGCATCTTTTGCTTGGGTGGGAATACTGCGAGATTTTTGGCTAGCCCATGCCAAAAACTCTTGTAAATAAGGGTCTTGGGCAACTAGTGCATCAATCTGTTGCTTCATCAACTGTACTAGAGAGTCTGCACTCCGAAGCATGGTAGCGGTTAACAAGAAGATTTCGCGCCAGTGCGGGTCGGTGATATGACTGACTAAACCTCCCAACGCTTGCTCAAATGCTTGTAAGTTATGGCTGGCAACGATTTTCCTCGCTGTGAAGTATTCTTGAAAAGCCAAATAGGAGAAGGAAAAAATTCCCCGTGCCCGTTCTGCTAGAGAGGCAGTCCAGTAAAAGTAGTTGACAAGATGCACAGTTTTTGCGG